>CAIUYS010000171.1 GCA_903903365.1 uncultured Methylococcaceae bacterium | reverse complement strand
TCATTCAAGCACTCCCACACGAATTTTAACTTAATGAATAAAAATGGCTGGGTCGCAAGGATTCGAACCTTGGTATGCGGAGATCAAAACCCCGTGCCTTACCGCTTGGCGACGACCCAATAATTATGATATATATTTACCCATCTTCAGCTTTGAAAACAAAGGTGACTCATTCATTCCCTTAGCTAAATAAACCTGCCACTTATTTTTAAGCAACTGATAGGCATTAACTGCAGCTTCTTCTGAATCAAACTGTGCAAATACACAAGCCCCTGTTCCGGTCAATCTTGCCTCTGAAAACTCAGACAAGGCAACCAAAGCATCTTTTACAGATGGGTATCGCTGACAAACCACTTCAACACAATCGTTTTGGTGTTGGCCTGCTATAAAGTCGGCTATTTTGATTGATTTACTATTACGTGTCAAACTTTTAGATGAAAATATTTCTTTTGTATTCACATGACACTCAGGCTTAATAACGACAACCCATTGCTCGGGAACACTTATTGACTCTAATTTCTCACCAACACCTTCTGCCCACGCTGAATAACCATAGACAAAAATCGGCACATCTGCGCCCAACCTCAAACCAAGCGCCATCAACTTTTCTACTGATAACTCTAAATCCCACAACTTATTTAATACCACCAAAGTGGTTGCGGCATCAGAACTGCCACCACCAAGACCTCCACCCATGGGCAGGTTTTTTTCAACCTCGATGCGCACGCCCGACTGGCATCCTGTTTCTGCTTTTAACAGATTAGCGGCTCTAATCGTTAAATCATCTGCCTCCGGGACGCCTGGGATCGTTTTTTGCAGGCTTACCCGCCCCCCATCAACTGGATGAAAGGTAATCCAATCACACAAATCTATAAATTGAAAAACCGTTTGCAATAAATGATAACCATCAGGCCGTTGCCCGACAATCCGTAACATTAAATTTAATTTAGCCGGTGCCGGCCAATTTTCAGTCCATGCAGACTCGTTATTTTGCTTTTGCAACATTCAAAACCCACTGATCTATTACTAATTTTAATTTGACTTGCTCATTGCTGATTGAGATTTTACGGGGCATAGACTGATCATTGACGGGTTGCATTTGTTTGTATTCAATAAGCCATCCAGCCTGTATAAAACCATCAGCAGTCGCTACAAAGACACTAGTTGGCTCAGGCAAACCTACCACCCAATAACGTAGGGAGCGAACCGGCACAAACATGCCCACCTGTTGATTTATAAATGCTTCTGGCTGTGTTGATGACTGCGCCTGCCCATCTCCACGATCTATAGTGACTAAATCACCGGTTAACTTAATAACCGTTGCACCTTGACCTAATGGCCCTGACAGCTTTATTTCCTCGTTATCAGACTCATGCCACCAACTTATGGCGGCCTGCCAATTATCATTTTTTCCGGTTAGCGCCAACCGACCTTCAAATTCCCAGCGCTCCAGCTTGTAAAGATGATCTCTTGCCACCTTTACATAATGAGTTTCCGGCACCACTGGAGCCGTAGTACAGGCAGACAGCATTAATATAATTAACCAACAACCCAGCCACTTTGCTTGACTACTTAACATTGCTTATTGTGCACCCTTCAATATTCTTCTTTGAAAATCCCGCAAATATTCATCATCTGGTGACTCTTTAATCGCTTTGTTAAATAATTTTCTTGCCTCATCTTTCTTGCCCAAAGCCCACAAAACCTCAGCTAGATGCGCCGCTATTTCATTTTCTTGCTGCTTTTCATAAGCTTGTTGCAAATAATCCAAAGCTCTTTCAGTATTTCCAAGCTTAAACTGTAACCAGCCATAACTGTCAATAATAACCGCCTCATCCGGCTCAAGGTTAAGTGCTTTCTGGAGATATTTCTCTGCGTCCGCATAGCGACTGGACTTGCCAAGCAAGGTATAACCCAAGGCATTTAAGGCCTCGACATTATTCGGCTCAACGGCCAATATTTTCTTTAGATCTGCCTCCACTATCTCTGGCTTATTGACGCGCTCCGCCATCAATGCGCGGGTATATAACAACTCTTTTTGATCAGGAAAATCAATCAGCGCCTTGGTCAATAAATCAAAAGATTTCTCATATTGCTTTTGCTGACTGTATAACTCGGCTTGCACCAAAATTAATCGTAACTTTTGTTTTGGAAACTTCGTCTGCAAAAGACTTAATCGTGCACTGGCATCATCGTATTGCTTATCTTTCTGAAGCAATGCAATTGCTGAAATCGATGCATCGAAAACAAACGGACCATCAGTTACCTTGTCGAACCAAGCCAATGCCTTTTTTGCATGCCCCTGCTTTTCTTCTATCTTTCCCAAATAAAAACGAGACTGATACTGCCACTCAGGCTGCTCCAACAATTTTTTAAAGATATCTTCAGCTCGCTGATCCTGATCCAATTGCAAATAAACCAAACCTACTGCAAACTGACTTTCCAAATCCTTGGAATCAGCTGATATAATTTTCTGATAAACTTCAAGCGCTTCAGTGTAATTCTCTGCTTTAATTAACACTTGAGCATACATCTTGTTAATTTTGCTATTGTCAGGATACTTAACAGCCGCATCTTTTAATAGCTCCTTTGCCTTGTTTAAGTCGCCTGAAAATACGGCAATCTGGGCTTGAAAAATCAAGGCATTATCCCAGTCAGGCCGCAATTTTAAAGCTTGTTGTATTTTTGCTTCAGCCAGATTTTTATCTTTTTTCTGCATAGCCAACAAGGACTGAATATAATAAATATCCGCCTGATCTGGATGCTGTAATGACAACGCATCCAGCGCCTCATAAACAGCATTTATCTTGCCTTCCTTTTGCAGCACACCGGCCAACTCAAGCAACGCACCTTCAAAACCGGCCGGATCAACCGCCAGCAACACATTTAAATGCTCAGCGGAGGCCTTCTTATCGCCAGCCCTTAATGCCAATAAGGCAGCAATTTTTCTTGCCGTCTGGTTTTTGGGATCTTGATGCAACCATAACGCCACGGCCTCGTTGGTCTTGTTACTATTTTTCATGTACATGGCAATCATTGCCGCCCTTTCGGCAAACCTTGGGTCATGCACACGCTTGGCAGCTTCCATATAACCTTCCAAGGCAATATCGTATTGCCCCCTTTGTCCGGCAAGCTCTGCCGTCAATAGCGTAAAAAGCACATCAGGATCAATTGATGTTTTTGGCGCTTTTTGCCGAGCTTCTCCTTTAGTCTCAGCGATTTTAACGGGCGCAACGGTGCCTTCTGAAGCACTCGGCTTTGCAGGTGAATCGGCGCAACTGTTGAGTGCAACAAGGGCTACTACTGAAAGCAATCTAAAAATTAACACACGCAATCCTATTTATTACTTAATATACAATCATAATAGATTACCATAAAAAAGCTGTCGATTTAGACAGCTGATTTATTCCATTTGGACAAATTTATTATATTTCTTAAAATACGAATACATAATATACCTAGGTTTCTACTAAAAGCCATGACGTTAAGGCACAAAATGCCAGACAAAAGGCAAAAAAAGTATTATCTTGAACTTTGTATCTTTAACTTAATGCTTAAAATTTAACTTAATCTAACCAAAACGCCATGACTTTTCTTGCAGTAGGGATTAATTATAATACCGCACCGGTTTCCATCCGTGAGCGCCTGTCATTCCCTGCCGACATGCTCGAATCATCGTTAAAGGAGTTATGGCGGGTCAAAGAAATTAGTGAAGCCGCCATTCTTTCAACCTGTAACCGCACCGAGTTTTACTGCTTATCAAGCACTGCCAATCAGCAAATCCTTATTGATTGGGTTGCTCAAAGTAAACAAATCAAAGAGGCAGATTTCGCACCCTATTTGTATCACCATACCGACAGCTCCGTGTATCGCCATATATTTCGAGTTGCTTGCGGCCTGGACTCCATGATTTTAGGCGAACCACAAATTCTAGGACAAATGAAAACAGCCTATCAGGCTGCTTACGATGCCGGTACTTTAGGTAAACGTCTAGGTAAACTTTTTCAACACACGTTTACCGCGGCAAAAAAAGTGCGTACCGACACCGCGATTGGCTCCAGTCCGGTCTCGGTTGCCTTCGCCGCTGTTCAATTGGCCCAACAAATTTTCGACAAACTCAGCGAACAGACCGCCTTACTGATAGGCGCAGGTGAAACCATAGAATTGGCCGCGCGGCATTTATCCCAGCAAGGCATAGGCCGCATCATTATCGCCAATCGTACTTACGATAAAGCACACACGCTGGCTGCCCAATTTAACGGCTATGCCATTGCCTTGTCGGAACTACCTATGCATCTGGCTGAAGCCGATATTGTTATTTCATCAACCGCCAGTCAATTACCGATTCTAGGCAAAGGTCGCGTAGAAAGCGCCCTTAAAAAGCGCAAACATAAACCGATGTTCATGGTGGATTTGGCGGTACCTCGCGATATTGAAGCCGAAGTTGAACAACTAAGAGATGTCTATCTTTACACCGTTGACGACCTGCAGCACACTATAGACCAGAACATGAACTCGCGTCGACTGGCTGCTGAACAAGCTGAAGAAATAATCGACACGCAGGTTGATTACTTTTCAGCCTGGTTACGCGCTCAAGGCGCACAATCAACCATTCGGGATTACCGCGACCAAGCCGAACAATCCCGTGACGAAGCATTACAAAAAGCCCTGACGCTACTAAAAAGTGGCGTTTCCCCTGAAGAAGCTCTTAATCGTCTCGCTCACAGCTTGACCAATAAATTGATTCATACGCCCAGCACCCAAATCAGAGCGGCCGCCGAAAACGAACGCCACGACTTAATTACCGCTGCCCGCGAAATTTTTAAATTAACTCAATCTACATGAAACAATCCATACAACTTAAACTAGAAAACTTGTGCGAACGTTATGACGAAATCGCCGCCTTACTTTCAGAACCTGAAATACAAAGCAATCAAAACAAATTTCGCACGCTCAGCCAGGAATACGCACAAATTGCCCCCCTGGTTGATTGCTATAAAAGATACGAACAAGCATTAAAAATGCTGGAATCAGCGAAGGAAATGGCTAATGATTCCGACCCCGAACTCAGGGAAATGGCCAAAGAAGAAGTTAATGAAGCAGAAGACCTGATAGAAACACTGGATCTTGAATTACAAGTCTTGTTATTACCCAAAGATCCCAACGACAATCGCAACATTTTTCTGGAAGTACGCGCAGGCACCGGCGGCGACGAAGCCGCTATTTTTTCAGGCGACCTAAGCCGCATGTATCAACGCTACGCTGAAAGAAAGGGTTGGCAAACAGAAATCATTAGCGAAAACCAAGGTGACCACGGCGGCTATAAAGAAGTTATTTTGCGCATTACCGGACGGGACGTTTATTCCCAATTAAAATTTGAATCCGGTGCGCATCGCGTACAACGCGTACCTGAAACAGAATCACAAGGACGGATTCACACATCCGCCTGTACTGTCGCCATCATGCCGGAAGTCGAAGAAGTAGATGCCATTGACATCAATCCAGCCGACCTTAAAGTGGATACCTACAGAGCGTCAGGAGCCGGTGGACAGCATATCAACAAAACCGAGTCCGCCATCCGTATTACCCACGTTCCCACAGGAACAGTAGTTGAATGCCAGGACGAACGCTCACAACACAAAAACAGGGCCAGAGCCATGTCTTTGCTGGCATCCCGTTTGTTATCTGCAGAGCAAGAAAAACAACATGCCGAACAATCCTTAACCCGCAAATTGCAAGTCGGAAGCGGTGACCGTTCTGAACGTATCCGCACCTACAATTATCCGCAAGGTCGCTTAACCGATCACCGCATCAATTTAACCCTGTATAAACTGGATGACATCATGCAGGGCGGACTGGAACAAGTTATCCAGCCCTTGATTCGAGAACATCAGGCTGAATTGTTGACGCAATTGGGCGAAGATTAATTTTAATGGCGCGCATTCATTCGGCGCTTAAAGAAGCCGCCCATTTACTTGCAGACAGCTCTGATTCGGCGACACTGGATGCCGAGGTATTGCTGTGTTTAGTGCTTGACAAAGAACGATCACATCTTCGCGCTTGGCCTGACAAGGAACTGCTACCCGAACAGTTAGCCCGATTTTGGGCATTGATACGCGAACGACAAAATGGCACTCCTATTGCCTATATTACCGGCAACCGGGAATTCTGGTCACGGAATTTTCACGTCACCCCTGACGTGTTGATTCCCCGCCCCGACACTGAACTCCTTATTGAGCTCAGCTTAAAGTTGATACCCGAGAACAAACCCCTTAAGATTATTGACCTCGGTACCGGCTCAGGCATTATAGCAATCACACTGGCATTAGAGTGTCCGCAAGCGCAAGTCAGCGCAACCGATCTGAGCATGACTGCACTGCGCATCGCCCAACTTAATGCCAAGCGACACGGCACTGATCACATTCAATTTCATCAAAGCAATTGGCTCGCTGATGTACCTGATGCCAAATTTAATATAATCATAAGCAATCCACCTTACATCGCAGAAGACGACTGCCATTTAATCCAGGGAGACCTCCGTTTTGAACCTCAGTCAGCTCTGCGTGCCTGTGATCAAGGACTCAGTGACATAAAAATCATTATTGATACAGCGCGTAACTATCTGGAGCTCGGCGGTCATTTATTGATTGAACATGGCTACGATCAACATTACCCAGTGCAAGGTATTTTTAAAACTTTCCATTATGATAAAGTACAAACAATAACCGATCTGTCAGGACAACCCAGAGTCACTTATGGACAATGGATTAACAACGCCGGATCGAATATATCTCACCTTGAACCTTGAACCTTGAACCTTGAACCAAATCATTATGACTCAAGAAGAAATCCAATTCCCCCGTAAAATAACCAACCAATTACTGCATCTTGCGCAAATCTCCCCCAACTTTGAGATATGCGGACTTATCGGCAGTAAAAATGGTTTACCGACCCACTGCTACCCCATAAAAAACGCCGCAGAACAGCCTCAACAACGCTTTCTACTGGATGCCGAACAACAAATATCGGCCATGTCTACCATGCGTGAATTGGGTGAGGATTTTTTCGCCATCTATCACTCTCACCCGACCGCACCGGCAATTCCGTCAACCCATGATTTGGAACTGGCCGCTTATCCTGATGCTTTATACCTGATTATTTCACTCAACACCAAAGGTATTCTGGAAATGCGTGGCTTTAAAATTAACCAGAAAACAGCCCTGGAAATACCTCTAACCATGAGCGATGACTAAGCCTTAAAAAAGCGGGATACCCGTCACTGCGGAACACTAATGTTAAAAAAACTTTTGATCACCTAAAGCGGCAAATTTATTTTCAGCAAAAAATCATTTAATTGAGCAAAATTCAAAAAGGATAAGAGAGATAATTACAATTTCATTAAGAACCTAGTAAAATGTCGACTGTTATATTGCCAAAGAAAAGGCAATGATCTAAAAAATGTCATCTAAACTGTTTATTAAAAAAACCAAGTAACTTACTCTTGAATTTAAAAAACGAATATAATTGACGTAAATCGAAAAATAATCATGTTTACTGAGGTATTAGCGTGGAGCTAAGCGGAGCACAAATCCTGGTTCAAAGTCTTATAGACGAGGGCGTAGAATATATTTTTGGCTATCCTGGCGGAGCCGTGTTGCATTTATATGATGCACTATTCCAACAAGAAGAACTCAAACACATCCTGGTTCGGCATGAACAAGGCGCAACTCATGCGGCTGACGGTTATGCAAGAGCCACCGGAAAACCAGGCGTGGTATTGGTTACTTCGGGCCCTGGCGCCACCAATGCAGTAACCGGCATTGCTACCGCTTATATGGATTCAATCCCCATGGTTATCATCTCCGGCCAAGTATCACTCCCCGTCATTGGTAGCGATGCTTTCCAGGAAGTCGACATGATTGGCATTACCCGACCCTGTGTTAAGCATAATTTTTTAGTCAAGGATGTCACTAAATTAGCCGAAACCATTAAAAAAGCATTTTATGTTGCCACAACCGGACGTCCCGGCCCTGTCGTTATTGATGTGCCTAAAGACATAACCGCTCCGCAGATTACAGTACCTTATAAATACCCTAAAAAAGTATCTATCCGCTCTTATAATCCGGTCGTTACCGGTCATAAAGGGCAGATTAAAAAAGCGGTTGATTTATTATTAAGCGCACAAAAACCCATCATTTATTCAGGTGGCGGTGTCGTTTTGGGTGAAGCCAGTAAAGAATTAATTGAGTTTACGCACACACTGGGCTATCCGATTACCAATACCTTAATGGGTCTAGGCTCATATCCTGCGACTGACAAACAATTTATCGGCATGCTGGGTATGCACGGCACTTACGAAGCCAACATGGCGATGCACGAAAGCGATGTCATCATTGCTATCGGCGCACGTTTTGATGATCGCGTCACGGGCAAACTGGATTTATTTTGCCCACATGCCAAGATCATTCATATTGATGTTGATCCGGCCTCTATTTCCAAAACCGTAAAAGTGGACATTCCTATTGTTGGTGACGTTAAACCGGTATTGGAACAAATGCTGGAACTCATCAGAGAAAGCAAAAAGAAGCCCGATGGAATAGCCATGGCGAATTGGTGGAACCAAATCAGACAATGGCAAGCCGTCAATTGCCTCGAATATGATCGCCAAAGCCCGTTGATTAAACCGCAATATGTGATTGAGCAATTACATGAAGTGACCAAAGGCGATGCTTATGTCACTTCAGACGTAGGCCAGCATCAGATGTGGGTAGCCCAGTACTATCCTTTCAACAAACCGCGTCGCTGGATAAATTCAGGCGGACTGGGTACGATGGGCTTTGGCTTGCCGGCCGCCATCGGTGTTAAATTGGCATTTCCTGACGAGAATGTCGCCTGTGTAACCGGTGATGCCAGTATTCAGATGTGCATACAGGAATTATCGACCGCGTTGCAATATAACACGCCGATAAAAATCATTAACCTGAATAATCGCTATATGGGCATGGTTAGACAATGGCAGGAATTTTCTTACCAAAGTCGTTATTCGCATTCCTATATGGATACTATTCCGGAATTTGTTAAACTGGCAGAAGCTTATGGTCATGTCGGTATGCGTATAGACAAGCCCGAAGAAGTCAGACCGGCTCTGGAAGCCGCTTTTGCCATGAAAGATCGTACCGTATTTTTGGACATCATGACCGATCAAACCGAAAATGTTTACCCCATGATTGAAGCGGGTAAAGGTCATCATGAAATGAAATTAAGAGTCGCCACCGGCACATCCACAGACAGGGAATTGGCTTAAATGAGACACATTATTTCTATTTTAATGGAAAATGAATCCGGTGCTTTATCACGTGTAGCCGGTTTGTTTTCAGCGCGTGGCTACAATATTGAGTCACTGACCGTAGCGCCAACCGAAGATGCCAGCCTGTCAAGAATGACCTTGGTTACCCGTGGCAGTGAAGAAATCATTGAGCAAATCACCAAACAACTTAACAAATTAATTGACGTTGTTAAGCTGATTGATTTAGCCGAATCTTTTCATATTGAACGCGAACTGATGATGGTCAAAATCAAAACCACCACCGGTGAAATGCGCGATGAAGTCAGAAGCATGGCGGACATATTTCGCGGCAAGATTATTGATGTAACGCCAACCACCTACATTGTTGAAATGACCGGCCCCTCAGAAAAACTTGATGCTTTTCTGGCAGCCATAGACCCTGACTCTGTTATTGAAGCCGTTCGTTCAGGACCTACCGGCATTTCCAGAGGCGAGAAAGGCCTACATTTATAACGTAGGTTCAAGGACAAAGGTACAAGGTTAAAAGAACAGCATCCTTGAACATTGTACCTTGTACCTTGTACCTTTAAATCTATTTTTATTTACTTTACACCCAGAAAAACAGGAAAAATCATGCAAGTTTATTACGACAAAGACGCCGACCTCTCTATCATCAAAGCTAAAAAAGTAGCCATCATCGGATACGGTTCACAAGGTCATGCCCACGCCCTTAACTTAAAAGAATCCGGTGTTGATGTTGTCGTTGGCTTACGTGCAGGATCACCTTCAGTCGCTAAAGCCGAAGCACATGGCTTAACCGTTCAGGACGTAGCCAAGGCAGTTGCCGGTGCAGACGTTGTCATGATTTTGACACCTGATGAATTTCAATCAACCTTGTACAAAAATGAAATTGAACCCAACATTAAACAAGGTGCAGTCTTAGCTTTTGCACACGGTTTTGCAATTTTATTCAACCAGGTTGTGCCCAGAGCCGATTTGGACGTCATCATGATTGCGCCAAAAGCACCAGGCCACACCGTGCGTTCTGAATTTGTACGCGGCGGCGGCGTTCCTGACTTAATCGCTATCCATCAAGATGCGTCAGGCACAGCGAAATCAATTTGTTTAGCGTATGCCTCTGCTATCGGCGGCGGTCGTTCAGGCATTATCGAAACGACTTTCCGTGACGAATGTGAAACCGATTTATTCGGCGAACAAGCCGTTTTATGTGGCGGCGCAGTTGAACTCGTAAAAATGGGTTTTGAAACTTTAGTTGAAGCGGGTTATGCACCAGAAATGGCGTACTTTGAATGTTTACACGAATTAAAATTGATTGTTGATTTAATGTTTGAAGGCGGTATCGCCAACATGAACTACTCCATTTCCAACAATGCAGAGTATGGCGAATATGTAACCGGCCCAAAAGTAATCAACGAAGAAAGTCGCTATGCGATGCGTGAAGCCTTACAGAATATCCAAAATGGCCAATATGCAAAGAAATTTATTCTGGAAGGATTGACCAATTATCCTGAAATGACTGCAAGAAGACGTTTGAATGCTGAACATCCTATTGAAATAGTGGGTGAAAAATTGCGTAGCATGATGCCGTGGATTAAAGCCAATCAGATTGTTGATAAAGCTAAAAACTAAAAATTAGCGATTGCTGTAACCTTTTAAGAAAGCCTGTCATTTATGACGGGCTTTTTTTATTGTTAACGTCTTTTTTGACTGGACAAATCCTTGCATGGACTGCAAAATCAACACTCAATTTGAAACTTAGTGGCTCCAGTAGCCCAAGATTTGACGCCGACTGTCTCTATAAAAAATTCGTAATACCAGCATGGACACGGCCAGCATACCGAAATGTTTTAAATAAAGACCCGCAAGATTAAAATACAACTGTCTTTTTTACGTGGAGAAAACCATGAAACAAGAAAATACCATCAGTGCATTATTATTGGGTGCCTCTCTCTTTCTGGGTCTGAGCGCACTGGGCTATCTACTCGCTGGCGCCGCTATCCATTACAAAGAATATGAGCGCAGTGTTACCGTCAAAGGCTTGTCTGAACGAGAATTACCGGCCGACATAATAATATGGCCTATTGTTTTCACTGAAGCCAGTAATGAACTTGGCGGCCTATACGCGTCAATAGACGCCAACACCACAAAAATAAAAGATTTTCTGGTTGCGAAAGGAATTGATAAGACTGAAATATCAGCCTCCACACCGTCCATTACCGATAAATTTGCCCAGCAGTATACCGATACCACAAAAGCCGAGTTTCGCTATACCGCCATTCAAACAGTCACGGTATACTCATCAAAAGTCGATTTGGTTCGACAAGTCATGACCGAACTTGCGGAACTTGGCAAGCAGGGCATCGCTTTTACTGCTGGCGATTACCAAAACCAGAACGAGTATATTTTTAGTGGTTTAAACAAGATAAAACCGGAGATGATTCAAGAAGCCACCACCAAAGCACGCGAAGTGGCATTAAAATTTGCCCAAGATTCAAACAGTCAATTAGGTAAAATCAAACAAGCCTCTCAAGGCCAATTTGAAATAACACCTAGAGATAAAAACAATCCACATATTAAAAAGATTCGCGTGGTATCGACGGTAGAATATTACTTGTCTGACTAAGATCTTGAAGCAGATACGCGTAAAGCAAACCTTCCCACGTTTGGACATCGTTATTTTTTCAAGCTTCTGCTTCACTGTAAGCTACGGACAGTTTTTTTGCACATTCGGCAACATGCCATAGAGCCCCAGCTTATGCCTGAGTACATTACGACTGATATCCAACAAACGTGCGGTCTGAACCTGATTTTCTTCGCAAAACTCAAAGGCAGTTCGAATAACAGTCTCTTCCACGATTTCAAATAATTTGGGCGGTCCTTGCTCACAAAGTCGCTGCAATGAGCTTTCTAAAGAGGTCATTGAAACAGCCGGCTCCTGCTCCAGGAGTCTAACGCCTGATAACTGAAAGTCTTCAGGGCGTAAACGATTACTGGGGCAAACCAGAATCGCACGATGAATGGCATTTTCCAGTTCGCGAATATTACCCGGCCAATCGTAATTCAATAAGGTCAATTCGGTTGCCGGCGACAACTTAATTTCACCATAACCTAAACGGTCACCGTATATTTTCAAAAAGTGTCTTGCCAAAGGCATAATATCGCCCGGCCTTTCACGCAAAGGGCTCAACTGGATAGTCGCAACGTTAAAGCGGTAATATAAATCAGCCCTAAAATGTGAAGCAGCCACGGCCTGTTCCAGATTAACGTTGGTGGCGGCAATGATTCTGACATCTACAGGCACAGGCTGCCTGGAGCCGACTTTGACAACTTCGCGCTCTTGCAACACACGCAGCAATTTAGCCTGCATACCCAGCGGCAAATCACCGACCTCATCAAGAAACAAACTGCCTTTATTAGCGGTTTCAAACCAACCCTCTTTACTGGCAAAAGCACCGGTAAACGAACCTTTTTCATGACCAAACAACTCACTCTCAATCAGGCTTTCACTTAACGCCGCACAATTTAAGGCCCCAAAAACATTATTATTGCGCTTGCTAAGCGCATGAATGTGGCGTGCCACAAGCTCTTTACCGGTTCCGGTTTCACCAATAATCAGAACGGTTGCATCGCTAGGTGCTATTTTTTCAATTTGCTCCAACAAACGACGAGAAACAGGATCCTCAAAAACCAGCGCAGTCGCCCGGACAGAGAGTGACAACGAACGTGATTGCAATTCATCAAAGGCCAACAGTGTCGAGATTTGATCCTCTTGGCCGCTACCAAAATTGCTGCCTAAAAATGTATCCATAATAATAAAATCGTTTGCTTTGCAAAAAGAGACGTACTTCAATCCTTTTCAGAATCGTTATCCGGAGTTAATTCATTGATGTACGCAAGGATTGAAAAACCACCCAAAACTCCCTGTTATTAGATAACTCACAACCACTAAAACGCCATAGAATCACTGATTAAATCTATTTATAATCTGCGAATCTATGACAACTTTTGCCTGGGGTATTTTTTGCGATTAACCTTAAGCATCCCTGTTGACCAAAAGACTCCTTTTTTTTGAAACGCTTGAGAAATCTAATGCCTTTTGCAATAAAAATGACAAGTAACATAAGCACGACACAATTGATTACTATATTCCCGCTGCAACGACTCCATGGGCTATTATCAATCGCTGTTCAAGACGAGAGCCTACCTCCTGCCATCCATGGCTATATACGCTCCTAAACAGCTCTAATTAAATCAGGCAACCCAGTTGACTCTGTCATGATGTCAACATCTCAAGTTTTGATAAGTATAATAGGGTATTTAGAATGCGTAATAAAACGTTAATATTAGATTCCTGTATCTATAAAATTGATATTACCTATTCGTTGTATAATTTTATGGGCTGAGGAGTACCTGTCAAACAGCCTAAAACACTACTCAATATTGTATTTAAATCTATATTGACAATGTAACGCTTTGTTTTAAAGTATAATTTATAACTCAATGCTGGCTAGTGGTGCCCTCTTTTATAGGGCTTACATGGTACATGTATGGGCTTGCTTGAGAAAACAGTAAGCACAAAAAAACCGCATGGTTAGCGGTTCATTTTGTCGATCTGCATTTGTTTGGTCATCAATGCCCACAATAAGAATGATCTACATATTTTTTTCCCCCGTTTGTATCCAGCGTAAAACAGCCGCCTTTTGGCCCGGCTTGGTAGATACCTGAACTGTCCGGTTGGTCTGACTGGCAACCCTTACGTTCCCACTTATTTTTGCCTTGCCCGCTGCGACTGATTGCCATTTCATATTATCGGGTGAATCCGCACCATAACAAGCCACCTGATTAGCAAGATGCTTCAGTCAGCATTATTATGGTCTTTAAATTGCGGTATTCAGCGTCCATGTTTGAAAATCATAGCTTTTTTAAGCATCGATTTATCACTCAATAGATGACTTCCCAGCTTTCATACTATCCTCATACCAATTAAACATTTCCGAGAAAAAGAACTTCCCGAAACCGCTATCAGTCTCGGTTTTCGACATAAAGCTTAAAAACTCATCAGCATTGCTTAGAAACGCTTCCTTGATACTGTCCTGTAGCTTTTGCTTGCGCAAGAATTCGATGCTGTTGGTTTTAAAAGCGGCACGCAGGCCATCGTCTTCTTCCAACTTGGCTTTAATGGCACTCATCACCCGGTCAGCTTCTTCAAAGGGGATACCAAAATCCTCATTCAATTTCTTAACGATCAGTTTAATTTTTTCCATATCAGGTTTGCCATCACGGTGACCATCGTCTGGTGATGGTTCCAAAACACCATCTTCATTCTTTAAAGTAATACAACCATTTTGCTCTTCCTGCACTCGGTACTTGTCCATATCGATCATTTCCATCACTTCCATCGGCAAGGTTTGTGTTTCATATGGTAATTGTCGTAGCAGCAGTTTGGCAAACAGATAAAACTTTTCCAGCGCGGTATCGGTAAAGGTCATAATCTGACTAATAAAACTGTATTGCTTCACATAGCGTCCGATTTCTTTACGAAACTTGTCTTTGGCGGCGGCCTTCAGCTTTTCGTAATCTTTATTGCCAATCTGATCAGCGGCAAGGTTGTCGTAGTAATTGTTTCTTATAATGCTGCCATCACTGCCTTTACCCGTAACAATACGTTGGAAAAAAGGCTGTAACTTCTCTGACTTTACTTTTTTTACCACAAATAAATCGACAAATTCCACCAGATCCTCCGCTGTAAAGACGTGCATTTGCTCCAACGTGTATTTCAGGTTGCTGAGCTTATTCGGATCGGTGGCTCCTTCCAGTTCGGTGCGCTGATAATAATCCTGAAACGCGGCCTGGATGTCACTTTGCTCATTAACAAAATCCAGCACCATCGTGTCTTGCTTAAGCGGCGGGTAAGTGCGGTTAAGGCGGTTTAAGGTCTGCACGGCTGCCACGCCGCCCAGCTTTTTGTCCACATACATGGTATGCAATAGCGGCTGATCGTAACCCGTCTGGTATTTGCTTGCCACCACCAAAATACGCTGCACCGGACTCTTAAACGCCTCGGCAATATCACCCGTGCCTAGCGGGTTCATAGTCTCTTCAGTGTGCTTTTGCCCGTTAATCGTTACCGTGCCAGAGAATGCCACCAGCACACCAAAATTCAGACCCTGCTCACTCAATACCTTATCCAGTTCTTGCTTATAACGCACGGCATGAGCCCGTGAATGCGTTACCACCATAGCCTTGGCCTGTCCGCCAATCTTGTGTGCCGTATTGCGGGTAAAATGATCCACAATAATATGTGCTTTACGCTTGATGGCAAATTCATGCTGGTCAACGTATTTCAGCATCAGCCTTCTCGCTTTTAGCTTCTCTACTTCCATTTCACTTTCGGCTTTCTCGTTTTCGATCAGCTCAAAATAGGTTTTGTAAGTGGTATAACTTTCCAGCACATCCAGAATAAAGCCTTCAGCAATCGCCTGACGCATGGTGTATTGATGAAAAGGCCTAAAACCTTTTTTAACGCGCTTATCCGGCACACCAAACAACTCCAGCGTCTTGTCTTTGGGTGTGGCAGTAAAGGCAAAAAATGACAAATGTGGAAGTTTCTGCCGCGCCTTCTGAATCTTTTCCAATTCATATTCGATAGGGTCTAAATCGCCCCCTTCGTCATCCCGATCCAGCGCTTTTTTCAAATCCTCATCGCTGGTCAATACCAGTTTAAGGTCTTTAACGCCTTCGCCGGTTTGTGAACTATGCGCCTCATCGACCACGACAGCAAAACGCTTACCCGACATCTTTGCTAACTCACCCACAAAACCAAATTTTTGCAGCGTAGAAATAACAATCTTATCGCCGCGATCCAAGGCTTGGGTCAGTTGTCTCGCACCATTGCGGATGGGCGTCACCACGCCTTTTATTTTCTCGAATTGTTTAATGGTGTCTTGCAGTTGCCTATCCAGTACGCGTCGGTCAGTAATCACAATAACACTATCAAATACCGGTTGCCCGTCAGCCCCGCACAAATTAGCCAATTGATGCGCCAGCCAGGCAATACTGTTTGATTTACCGGAACCTGCACTGTGCTGAACTAAATAATTGTGTCCACTGCCATGCGTTTTCGCATGGGCCAGCAACTTACGCACCACCTGAAACTGATGGAAGCGTGGGAAGATAAATTTTTCTTTACCGGTTTTCTCGTCGCGTTCGGCGTGCAAATAATTCTGAATCAGCAACAATAAAGAATCCGCCTGCCAAATACCCGGCTGCACCTCACCGTCTTCATCAATAAAGTCGCTCCACAAATAACTGGAGGCAAAGTGGCCATCGATAATCGGGTTATGCGTATCGCGGTTAAAAGGCAAAAAACCGGTCTCCGCCCCGGCAATATGGGTGCTCATAAACGCCGCATCATCATCGACGGCAAAATGCACCAAACACCGTTTCCAAAACGGTTCATGTTTATCACGTCGCCGATATTGGGCGATAGCCTGTTGCACGTTTTGACCGGTAAAATGGTTTTTAAGCTCTGCCGATACAATCGGCAAACCATTAAGAAAAATCACCACATCCGCTGACTGATCCAGTGTCTTGGTAGAAAAATGCACTTGCCGCATCACGGTAAAGCGGTTGCCTTCATAACCGGCCTGATGCGCTTGGTTGCCACCGGCAGACGGGCGAAAATAAGCCAATTGCAGATTAATGCCATTAAACGACACCCCATTGCGCAGCACCTCCAGCGTGCCGCGTTTCTGGATTAACCCCGTGACGTGTGCCGCCAGTGCCTCACGCGGTGCATCAGGAAACTGTTTGTGTAACTTGGCTAACTCAAGGGGTTGAGTCGCTTCGACAAAGTCCCACAACTGCTCAACATCCAGCAGCTTTGCCGCATCAAAATGCTTGGCATCGCGATCACAATACAAAGGACTTTCAGCCAGTGCTGCCATCACTACATCTTCAAAGGCCGCTTCATTTACGGGATCTATCTTTGCCATTTTGCTTCCTATTGCTAATTGCGCATAGCTACCAGACTTAATTTATCACAGAGTAGCTATAAGAAATCATCATAACTACAATGGGTTGGGGGTGCCTTATTGTTTTTTTCTTTGCTTTTTCTTTGCTTTTTATTGCTAGTTATTTAGCAAAACCCACTGCGAAAATCTACGACTGCCCTCATTCTTAATCAGCATTTGTTGGTGACTCAAGTCATATAGCAAGTTATGAATCTTCGATAGTTTCTGCTTTTCACTTAATACTTCTGGCAACTTATCCAATAAAAGCTTATCAATGTCGTCGCGTGTCACCGGTTGATGCTCACGAATAAGTTTCATAATCAAATCTTGGTAATACTGGCGATTAAAACCATTGTCCCTAATATGCTTGGCCTTTTGACCGGTAACGGCCGCAATCGCCGCAGACACAACAAGATTCGGAAAACGACCTTCAACAAGATTAGCGGCCTTTAAGCGTTTATTGTCGCTGGCCGATATGGCTTGGCCTTTTTGCACCCTGTCCAATAGCATAATCGTGCTTAAATCCAGATCAGTTCTGCTCATCAATAAACGGGTATAACGCTCATCCAAAATGCGGCCTTGTAAGTTTAAAACGACCCGTTCTGGTTGCGAAAGATCATAATCCGGCAAGGGAAAAAAGCGCTTTCGTTGCGCTTGGAACATGCGTTTAATACCGCCGCCTTGGGTGTCAATCATATTCAAATTAACCATCGCTTCCGCAAGAAAGCGGTTACGGTAAATTTCCAGGGGCGCATCCTGCTCAATGACCGTCTCCACGCGTCCCGGTAAAAAGCCGCCCAAATTAGTCAAAATCAATCTGTGTGGTGTTTCCACCACCTGAATGCGTCCACATAAACCGTAATCCTGATGGGCGATACAATTATGCAAGGCTTCGCGAATAACCCACGGGTCATATTGCGACATTTCCATGGGAAACAGTGTGCCACTGGGTAACTCCCGCACCGTCAAGTTACGAATACGCGCCAGCACTTTATCTACATTCAGTATAAAAGGCGGCTCAAAATGCTCATAATCCTGATCTTCGTTGCGCTCGTTCTTTAATAACCAGGTAATTCTCGCGACCGCAGGGGATAACAACGACGATGATTCCGGCAAGCCCAGCAACAACAAGGCGGCGTTAGTAACTGCACCATGAATCGTCAACTTGGTTTTATTTAAAAAAGTGCCATCATCCCAGTCAGTTACCTGATCTCTCTTGGAAGGAAACTTGGTTTTATATTCGGTGCGTGCCTTGGTTATCGCAGCCGGATCAAGATCACTCAAGGTTGCCTGTTCACAGACTTGGGCACTCCAATCCACACGGCGTTGCCAGATTTGCCGTTGTTTTTCCGGGTAGCGTGCCAGTTCGGTCTTGCTGGAACCATCGCGAATATAGGCCTTACCGTAAAATCTGACCGGTTGATCAAAGGCAGGGTGTATTTCAAACAGCACGACCTGTTGGCCCTGATAGCTAAACGGGTGAATTTCAAAGCCGGTATTCGGATGTAAACCCAGTGACAGCCATAACGGCAACAACTGGTTATTTTTACCCTCTTTGCCTTTTACCGTTTCTGCACCGGGATCAAAACGCGTGCCCACCACCGCATGACTGCCATCCTCAATGCCAAACACCAGATAAGCACGCGGTTTACCCAATATACAAGCGGAATTAGCCAGCGCAGAAAGGTAGTCACCCAAGGCCTGCGGCTCAAAACGGTTAGCTTTAAACTCCAACCACTCTGATTCATGCGGCTCGGCACGCAACCTGTCCAGCAAAGCAGTGAGTTCTTGCGTGTTCATGCGTTGCTTGTCTCCGGTACGCTGCGCTGGCCGGTTACGCATTCATGGATTAGTGCGGCGCGGTATTCGGTTAGCAGAGTGAGTTGGCGAGTATAAGCCGAAAGGGCTGACTCAATATTCGCCTCGCTCTCATTGATAAGTCGGCAAATTTCTTTTTGCTCCTCATACGGCGGTACTACGATTTTTTCAGGACTTAGACGGTCAATGTTTAGATTCATCTGTGTGTTCTCTGGAGCAAGTGCATGAAGTCGAATTTGCATACAAGAGAGTTGATAATAGAGAAACTCAACGTCAATACCAGTGTAAGGGAAAAAACCAACGATACTATCAGGTAAACAGGCATTGATCCCTAATATGGCTAAATCGCCAATGTTTGCAGCAATAGCCATTAAAAGTGTGCCAGCCGGAAATTCGACGCTCACTCCGTAGCCTTTTTCGTTTAGCGTTTGCTTATAGGAGGAGAGATATTTCTTTGCAGTGGCGACATCACCCGTTTGAACAAATGGATATGGGCCATCATAAAGCAGAGGATCAGTTCTTGGTCTATGCCCAAACCGACCTCGAAGAATACGAGCTGCGAACTTGACCGATTTAACGTCCCAATGTGCTGGAATCTCACCTAGCCAAGGCAAACCGGAGTCTTTCATCGGGACATTGGGATTAAGGCCACGAGTAACAGCTTCCTGAATCATTGCCGCCCGCTGCTCCTTGAGCAAAGCCATCTGCCGCCGCCGCATTTCCATCAGTTGGTCTATCTTCGCCGTCTGCTCGTTAAGATAGGCGGCGATGTTAATTTGATTTTGAAAAGGAGGAACACAAAGCACTAGGGACGGAATGTCCTGCATACTGATGTTTTTCTGTGTGTTGGCTGTACAGAGGCAATCAATCTGCGCCTGAGTAGCTACACTTTTTAGGGAATATTCCAAAAAATCAGGTCGCATCTCAGATTGATTAGGACGAATCAATGCGAGTGGCGACCATATACTAAAGTCAAAATCGACCTTTACTCTAGCAATCTTCCCGGTAGATGCAGCCTTGCCAAGTAAAATATCGTTGTAACAAGGCGCACATTTTCTCTGATACTCCTTATGCGCAGCTTGTGAAATATATCGACAACCATCGAAGACAAGATCACCATTTTGAATCCCGTCAACTGAAAGGAACGGAATACCTTCTGAAAGAAACTCTGGAGTTTCGTGCGGACCATCCGTTATCGGCTGCGAAATAACCGTTTTCAGCCGTCGCACTTGCCATGAGGTTGGAACATCCCCCAACCAAGATCTAACAGTATCTTTGTAGTCAGGTTGGCTCATCCCCTCACAATCTCTCTTAACAAATTTTCCGTCTCGTCATCCAATGCCAGCAATTCAGCGGCAATGTCTGTGGTGGTGCGCAGGGGGGTATATTCGTAAAAATATTTGGTGAAGCTGATTTCGTAACCGACCTTGTCCTTGTCTCTGTCCATCCACGCATCAGGTACATGCGGCAATACTTCACGGATAAAGTAAGCGTCAATATCATCTTTCAGCGGCACATTCTCAAAATCCCGCAGCGTGGTATCAGGAACTGGCTTGTCCTCGGCATCCAGCACCGGTTCGGCGGTTTCATCCCGCTCACTTAAAACACTGCGTATCACCTTCACCAAACCAGCAGCCGGTTTCCATGGCAGCGCTTTATTCAGTGCCGTAAAGAAAGCCCGGTCGTCATAGTACGGTGCTTGTTCCGCCAGCTTTTCCAAAACGATAGCCAATTCTTGCGCCCGGTCGTCTTTTAGCTTAAGCACGGTGCTGTCAAATTGCAGACGTTGACGTTGCGCCTCGGTTAGATCAAAACGCAAGCGGAGCGGACGTTCGACACACACTTTGGTATAACCAAAATCGGTGGTGTCAAAAATCTTGCTGACCTGACTTTCTGCAAACGCCTCGTAAATACCCAGAATACTGGCGGATTGATCTTCACTGATTTCCACCCGTTTTTTGCCCAGATTACGCCGTTGCATGGTGTAAAAATCGACGCTGGTGGCATTAATCAACTGCACTTTGTTCAGTCGTTCGGCGGGCTTGCGGTTATTGATCAGCCAAATGTAGGTGGCGATACCGGTGTTATAAAACAGGTCATTAGGCAGTGCGACAATGGCATCCAGCCAGTCATTTTCCAGAATATATTTGCGGATATTACTGGGGCCGCTACCGGCATCACCGTTAAACAGCGGCGAGCCGTTAAAAATGAGGGCAATTTTTGAGCCTTGCGGTGCCATTTTGCTGAGTTTGTGCAACAGAAACAACATCGCGCCATCACCCACATCCGGCAATCCCGGCCCATAACGGCCTGCCGCGCCCATTTCGTGTTCGGCTTCGATTTCATCACGGATATTTTTCCAGTCCTTGCCAAAAGGCGGATTGGACAGCATGTAATTAAATTGCTTGCCCGGCAATAAATCATGGCTGAGGGTATTTTCGCGTTTGATGTTTTCCGGGTCTTCGCCCTTCATCAACATATCGGCTTTGGCAATCGCGTAAGTTTTTTCGTTTAACTCTTGGCCATAAAGATACACTTCCAGCGACGGATTAATACCGGCCAGTAAATGCTCTTTGGCAATGGTCAACATACCGCCCGTGCCACAGGCCGGATCATAAATACCCACCAAACTTTCTTTGGCAAGCATGGCGCGGTCTGGCTCAAACATCAGTTTAACCATCAAGCGGATAATGTCACGCGGCGTGTAAAACTGCCCGGCGGCTTCATTACTGGCTTCTTTGAACTTGCGGATCAGGTATTCAAAAATAGTCCCCATGCCGTGGTTATCAACATTTTCCGGCGACAAATCAATTTCAGAGAACGCCTGGGTAATTTTAAGAATCAGCCGTTTACGAACCAGTGTTTCATAAATGGGCGACAAACCTTTTTCTTCGCCACCGGAAAAGTTGTAAAGAATGTCCTTTACGTTGGTCGAGAACCCTGCAAGGTACGCAGAAAAATTCGGCACTATATCAGCAGGACGGCGAATCAATTCTTCCAGCGAGTATTCAGACGTGTTGTAAAACTTCTGTCCGGCGGCCCGCATCAACAAAGCGTCGCGGGTTTGTTCAGGTGCGGTTTGGTATTTTTCCGCCGCCTCACGCACCGCCTGCCGGTTGGGTTGCAACACACAATCCAAACGCCGTAATAAGGTGAACGGCAGAATCACGTCTTCGTAACTTTTGGCGTCGTAATCGTCTTTAATAAGGTCAGCGATTTTCCAAAGAAACTCGGCGATTTCGGAATGATTTTGCATGGTTTTAATTTAGTTGGCTTTCGCTGTCGAAAAGGGTTTGCTGATCGGGAATAACAATATTATGAACCTTGCATTGCTCACGAATCATCACCTCGATCATATTGGTAAGACTGCGATGATCTTTTTCCGCCAGCAGGCGTAAACCTTCTTTAACGGCCGGATCAATACGCAAAGTTATCGTGGTGGGTTTTATAACGGCCATAAGCTAACACCTCAGTAATATTTATTATTTAAAATTATACTGCAAATAGACTGTAAGCTGACAGATTAAAGTGTTTGGAGGCTAACCAGAGTAGTACCATGGATGGTTTGTGCCGATTACGTTGCGGCATGATTTAGGCTCAATGCCAAACCACAGCGTCACATCCCTGTGACTGGATTCCGGCATCCCTGCCGGAATGACGGACTTTTTAGCACTGGCAAATCATTCGGCTATTTACTGTCCCTTCTTAATTTGGCTGCCCAACTATCAGACACAAAAAAGCCTCGAATTACGAGGCCTCCAGAGTGGTCATGAATCAGTTTGGGGCGGTCTGAAACTACTCAATATTTTGTATTTGCTCGCGCATTTGCTCAATCAGTACTTTTAGTTCAATGGCTATTTGCGTCATTTCTTTATCGGTTGACTTGGAACCCAGGGTGTTGGCTTCGCGGTTAAGTTCCTGCATTAAAAAGTCCAGCCGTCTGCCTACCGGGTCTTTTTCTTTTAGTACACGCAACACTTCAGTAATATGAGTGTCCAGTCGATCAAGCTCCTCGGTAATATCCAGCTTTTGCGCCATAAAAACCAATTCCTGTTCCAGACGATCAAAATCTGGCTGCACAACCAGTTCGGTGATCCGGTCTTTTAATTTGTTGCGAATCAGTAACAGGACTTCTTCGAGGCGGTGCGGCAGCGGAGCTGAGCCCCGGGCGGGTCAGGCGCGGGTCAGCCGGCGCACCAGCGCCCGGTAGGGCGGCAAC
>CAIUYS010000170.1 GCA_903903365.1 uncultured Methylococcaceae bacterium | reverse complement strand
GTCTCCACTGACTGTAGGTGTTGTGTGTCTGCCTGTTTCCGGTGAGCAGGCCTGTGGTGACGCGTGGGCTATGAAGGTGGACGGCGACAGCACTTTTTTTATGCTGGCCGACGGCTTGGGACATGGCCCGGATGCCGCTGAAGCGGCCAACCAGGCGGTCGCCATTTTCTCAGAACAAAGCCCGCGCCACCCGGCCGAGTTGCTACAGTTGATTCACGCCGGCTTGCGCGGCACGCGGGGCGCAGCCGTTGTGGCAGCCGAGGTCACTCCGGAAAAAGGCATTATTCGCTACGCAGGTTTGGGCAATATCACCGGGCTGATTCTCGACGGGAAAACCTCTCGTAATCTGGTATCCCACAACGGCACCGCCGGGGTTGAAGCGCGAGCAATCCAGGAGTTTAGCTATCCTTGGACGGAGAAAGGCTTGTTGGTGCTGCACTCGGACGGTGTGGCGACGCGTTGGTTGCTTGATGATTATCCGGGCTTGGCGCAAAAACACCCGGTTTTGATCGCCGGAGTGCTGTTCCGCGATCATCAGCAGCTGCGCGACGACAGCGCCGTGGTGGTCGCCAAGGCGGATGGACGAAGGGTGATGGAATGAGCACGGACATGACCTCCGCTGAATCGCCAGAGACACAAATTCAACGACTAAACCAGGAATTGCTCGTCGCCCGTGAATTACTTTGCCAGCGTGACGAGGAACTGAGGCGCATCAATGATGAGCTGACCTTGACGAATAGCGGCGTGGTTGCGCTTCATACTCAATTGGCGCAACGCAGCGAGGAACTTTGCGCAGATGTGGGTCAGCGTAAACAGATCGAAGAGAGTCTGCGTGTGCATCAGATAGAACTGGAGATGCAAAACCATGAACTCCAACAAGCTCAAGAAGAATTGGCGCAAGCGGAGGCGCGTTATTTTGACCTCTATGAATTGGCGCCGGTGGGCTATTGTACCGTAAGCGAGAAGGGGGTTATTATGGAAGCCAACCTCGCCGCTGCTAACCTGCTGTGCATGGACAGGCGGGAGCTGCTTAAGTACTTATTGTTCCATTTTATCCTCAGTGAAGACAGGGACATCTACTACATGTTGTGTAAACAGCTGGTTGAGGGTGAGTCACGGGCGGGCGAATTGCGTATGGTGAGGCATGATAACACGCCAGTTTGGGTGAATTTGGCGATTTCCCTGTATTACGACGGCGATACCCGCGTGTTCCGTATTGTGTTGAGCGACATTTCCCTGCTCAAACAGGCGGAGGAGGAGTTGCGAAAGAACGAGGAATTGAATCGGAGCATTATCCATACGGCTACGGACGGCTTTTGGAGGTTTGACACTCATGGGCTCCTGCTGGAAGTCAACGAGGCCTATTGCCGGATGAGCGGTTATAGTCAGGAGGAACTGCTGACCATGCACGTTGCCGACCTGGAAGCCGTCGAAACGCCCGAAGAAGTTGCCGCCCACATGTGCCATATCATAACTAAGGGTCATGACCGGTTTGAGTCTCGGCACCGCCGTAAGGATGGCAACCTGTTTGATGTCGCAATCAGCATCAATAACCTGCCCCTCCACGGTTCGCAGTTTGTGCTTTTTGTGCAGGATATTACCAAGCGCAAACAGATGGACTTGGCGTTGCGCGAAAGCAATGCCTATCTGGAAAACCTGATCAACTATGCCAACGCGCCCATTATTGTGTGGGATACACAGTTCCGCATCACTCGCTTTAATCACGCTTTTGAGGCGTTGACCGGACGCATTGAGCAAGAGGTCACAGGGCAATCCTTAGCGTTATTATTCCCACCCGAACTTGCCGAGTATTCTATGGCGTTGACCACCAAAACCTTGAGCGGCGAGCGCTGGGAAACGGTCGAGATCAAGATTCAGCATCGCGATGGTTCGGTGCGCACGGTGCTTTGGAATTCGGCAACGTTGTTTACGGAGGATGGGCAGACCCCCATTGCCACTATCGCACAAGGGCAAGACATCACTGAGCGTAAACAAGCAGAACAAAAGCTCCAACTTGCCGCCAGCGTTTTCACACATGCCCGCGAAGGCATTATGATCACCGCCACCGACGGCACGATTATCGATGTCAATGATGCTTTTAGCGATATTACCAGTTACAGCCACGATGAAGTGATAGGCCAGAATCCGCGCCTGCTCAGCTCCGGCCGTCACGAACGTCAGTTCTACATTGAACTATGGCAAAGTCTGCTTGAAAAAGGTTATTGGTATGGTGAAATCTGGAACCGGCGGAAGAACGGCGAGGTGTATGCCGTGATGCAAACTATCAGCGCCGTGCGCGATGCCGAGGGTAACCTCAGGCATTACCTGTCGCTATTTTCCGACATCACGCTGATCAAGGCACGCGAACAGGAGTTGGAGCACAGCGCTCACTACGATCCCTTGACCAGTTTGCCCAACCGTGCGCTGCTGGCTGACCGCCTGCACCAAGGCATAGCCCAGTCTCGGCGGCGAGGGAATCTGCTGGGGGTGGCTTTTCTCGACCTTGATGGCTTTAAGATCATTAACGATCAGTACGGGCACGAAGCCGGTGACCAGTTGCTGATTGCTGTGGCCGCCAACATGAAGCAGACTTTGCGCGAGGGCGACACCCTTGCCCGCATGGGTGGCGACGAGTTTGTTGCCGAATTGCTTGATCTGGTCGATGTCGAAGCCAGCGCACCTATGCTTGTCCGCTTGCTCGCTGCTGCTGCCGAGCCGATGCAGTATGGCGATCTTACCCTTCAGGTCTCGGCCAGTTTGGGCGTTACCTTTTACCCGCAGGCGGAAAATATCGATGCCGACCAACTCTTGCGTCAGGCCGACCAAGCCATGTATCAGGCCAAGCTGGCGGGCAAGAACCGTTACCATATCTTCGATGCCTTGCAGGACAGCCGCGTCCGCGGACGTTACGAAAGTCTGGAATTTATCCGTCGCGCCTTGGCCAGGAGCGAATTCGTGCTGCATTACCAGCCCTATGTGGACATGCGTAAGGGCACCGTCATCGGTGCGGAAGCGCTTATCCGTTGGCAACATCCTGACAAAGGTCTGCTGTCGCCGGCGACTTTTTTGCCGGCGATTGAGGATCATCCGCTGGCTGTTGAGCTCGGCGAGTGGGTTATTGAAACGACCTTGGCCCAGATAGAAATCTGGCTGGCCACCGGATTGAATATTCCGGTGAGTGTTAATGTGGGTGCCCGTCAGTTGCAGCAGACAGATTTCGTCGAACGTCTGCGTGGGCTGCTGGCGGCGCATCCTGGGGTGAGTCCGTCTTGCCTTAAATTGGAGGTGCTGGAAACCAGCGCACTGATAAACGTGACCCGAGTGTCGCAGGTGATTGAAACCTGTCGGGGGATGGGTGTGATGTTTTCTATGGATGACTTTGGTACCGGCTATTCCTCGTTGACTTACCTAAAACAACTGCCGGTCACCACCATCAAGATCGACCAGAGCTTCGTGCGCGGCATGCTCTATGATCCGGATGATATGGCTATTTTGAAAGGCGTACTGAGCCTGTCCGACGCTTTTCACCGCGATGTTGTCGCCGAAGGTGTGGAGACTGTTGAACAAGGCGCGATGCTGCTTCAACTGGGCTGCGACCTCGCCCAAGGTTACTGCATCGCCCGCCCCATGCCGGCGCACGAGCTGCCCGATTGGTTGGTTAACTGGCGACCCGATCCATCATGGGCAGGGTCACTGTCATTAAATTAAGCCGTTGGCTGAGCGGAGTCGAAGCGATTTTGCCGGCTTCGACTCCGCTCAGCCAACGCGACTCCTTTCAGTCAGTGAGGCGTAGGATGGGTAGAGCGACAGCGAAACCCATCAGGCATTGAAGCGTGACGGGGATTGCAACCCCGTCACTCACGTTTTGAAAGCCATTGAAGCCTTCAAACGTTTGGTCGGGGTTGCAAACCCCGACCGGCATAGTCACTGCCATTATTGTTTTAATAAGCAGACGTAGGATGGGTAGAGCGACAGCGAAACCCATCAGGCATTCTTTTCAAATTCTTTGCCAGTCAAACGATGCGCCTGGATCAGTTTTTCGTCCGGGGGCAATATCACTGTGTCCGGTTATTCGTTGTCTCAATAATTTTGGATACGTTTTAAGCAAGATGTCAATCACGGTAGCAAGTTGCCTATACTGGTCTTCGGTATAAGCTATCGATTCGGTGCCTTCAAGCTCTATGCCTATCGAAAAATCATTACAGCGTTCTCTGCCCTGATAGTTTGATTGTCCCGCGTGCCAGGCCCGTTTGTCAAAAGGCACATATTGCACACAACTGCCGTTCCGTTTAATCAACAAATGTGCAGATACCGTGAGTTGATAAATTTCTTTAAAATAGGGATGATCATCGGGATTGAGCAAGTTGCAAAACAGTTGATCTATGTAAGGGTTATTGAATTCACCCTGCGGCAGACTAATGCAATGAATCACCAGCAAGGAAATATCGGTAGGGTCGGGACGTTGATCACAATTGGGTGAGGGGGTTTTGGTAATACCTGTGAGCCAGTGTTGGTCTATATTCATAAAATTAAAAAGCGGTATAGAATGCAAACAAATTGATGAATGTGCGGCATCCTTCATTCCTCGGCTTACACTTTTTGCAATATCAGTCACGTAGGTCGGGTTAGCGACAGCGTAACCCGACAAATCGAAGTGTCTGTGTCGGGTTACGGCTAGCGCCTAACCCGACCTACAGAGATTATTGGCATTTTTGTGATAAAAAAAGTGTCAACTACTTTTGGGCTTCTATGAAGGATGCCGAATGTGCGATAAAATAAGCATTATTCGCCGTAAGGGTCAGAGCCGGTAAAGTCACATTTCGCTGAAGCGTGACGGGGTCTGTACTTCCGTTACTCACGTTTTGAAAGTTATTGAAGCCTTCAAACGTTTCGGTCGGGGTTGCAAACCCCGACCGGCATCTTGCCAATCAAAAAGAATTTTACCATCAAATATAAAGGAATGCGTGAACGCTTATTTAACAGTACGAACAAGAGAGAATTTTATGACAACCATCGTTTATAAACGCTTATTCAAGTTGGCTTTCGCCGTGTTGCTGGTCGGTTGTGCCAGTAAGCCGGTGACTTATCCTGATAACTCTGCAAAAAATACCCATCAACAAACTAAAATTCCACCTGCCGTTTATCCGGTAGAACAGACCGACCAACATTATCCAAGCAGTCATGGCAAGGCGCCGTATTCAAGCAGTTATGGTGCCAGCAAGTTAACGGGTACTTACGCCAACTCGCCAGCGGTACGCAGTTTTATTCAGCACATGGTGAAGCAGCAGGGCTTTTCGGAAACCTATTTAAATGGTTTGTTTTCGCAGGCTAACCGGCTGGATTCGGTTATTCGTTTGGAAAGTCCGGCACCCTCTACGGGGCCGTCAAAGCCGAGTCTGGGCAGTTGGACGCGCTATCGCAACAAGTTTTTAACCGATGCGCATATCAGCAATGGGGTGGAGTTTTGGCGCAATAATGCAGACGCTATTAAACAAGCCAGCGCCACCTATGGCGTTGACCCTGAATATATTGTCGGTATTATTGGTGTGGAAACTTATTTTGGCAAAAATTTTGGCAAAACCTGTATCTTTGATGCCTTAACGACCTTGTCTTTTGACACATTCAGACGCTCCAGCTATTTTACGTCTGAACTGGAGAACTTTTTGCTGATGACGCGTGATGAAGGTTTTGATCCGCGACAACCGCAAGGCTCTTGGGCCGGTGCTATGGGTTATGGACAATTTATGCCCAGTAGTTTTCGAAAGTTGGCGGTAGATTTTAACCACGATGGCCGTCGTGATCTTTGGCATCCCAAGGATGCGGTCGGCAGTGTGGCGAATTATTTTTCGCGTAGCGGCTGGC
>CAIUYS010000169.1 GCA_903903365.1 uncultured Methylococcaceae bacterium | reverse complement strand
CCCAACGGCATGGGCGAGTTAAGAAAGGCATCTTGATAGACAGCCGAGATGTTGCCGGTATCAGATTTTGAAAAATACTGGGTGTTCCAATCAGCAAACGCACAGGCGTGACGGGGTTTGCAACCCCGTTACTCACGTTTTAAAGCCGTTAAAGTCCTTAAACGTTTCGGACGGGGTTGCAAACCCCGTCCCGCGTGGCACACCCACGGAAAAACCGTCGGCGTTATCTCCCATGTTGAAGCCGTACAGAAACGCTTTAAAGCCCAACTTCAAGTCGTTAAAAAGCCCAATGGCATGGGCGAGTTAAGAAAGGCATCTTGATAGACAGCCGAGATGTTGCCGGTATCAGATTTTGAAAAATACTGGGTGTTCCAATCAGCAAACGCACAGGCGTGACGGGGTTTGCAACCCCGTTACTCACGTTTTAAAGTAAAGGACAGTTGTATCTGCTGGGCTATACGTTGGATGAAGGTGTCCGGCTAATCTATCTGGAAGCCGTTGGTCCGCATGAAAACTTCTATCGGGACTTGAAGGTAAAATAGATGGCTCATGAGGCAAATAGATAAAGGGCTTCCATCAATCGCCAACGATAACGCCCGTGTCAAAACAGCAGCAAAATTAAACGCATAATAAGCGCCTAAGTCCTGCAAGCCTTAAAAATCAAACCACAGCGACATGAGGAAAAATAACCAGGGTATTAATTACCTAGTTAGGGTGTTAATTCCCTAGTTATCAGACAATTCCAGCTCATTATTAACGCTAGACTTTTTTGTCTATTTCAGTAATAATTTTCATCACGATAGCTTTCTGTTCAGGGCGAAAACAATCAATACCCCGTATATTCCAATAGCTATCACGACGCCCAATCAGAAAGCAACCGACTCAGGCCCAACATAAAGCAGTAAAAAGTCCAAAAAGCCGCGATGGGCAACGAGGAAGACCCTATCTAAAAATGGGTGGCATAAATACTGCTGTTTATTTTGAAGTGTGATTTTTTTAATTTAAAGAGGATTTACTTATGAATACGATATCACTAAAAAAAGTACAACAAGGCTTTACCTTGATCGAGTTAATGATCGTCGTGGCGATCATTGGTATATTGGCGGCGGTGGCGATTCCGTCTTATCAGGATTACACAGTCAGAGCAAAGGTGAGTGAAGTTATACTTGCTGCCTCCTCTTGTCGCACGTCTATCACGGAGGTTGTGCAATCTTCGACAATATTGCCTACCGCTAACAACTGGGGTTGTGAGACTGCATCAGCCAGCACAAAATATGTCGCTAGCGTTACAACCAGTGCAACTGGTGTCATTACAGTAGTAGCACAAAATATAACCGCCCTTGGCACTACCAATAATGCTATAAGTTTGGCTCCTTGCGCCGTTACTACTGCAACTACTTTTGCTGAATGCGCTGCCGCTCCAGTTACCGCGGGTGGAACAGTAGCCATGTGGATGTGCGGGCCAGCTTCATCGAATGGCATGGATCCAAAATATCTTCCCGGGTCATGCAGAGCACTTTAATAAGTTAACCAGATTTGACAAAAATGCGGCCTAATGGCCGCATTTTTTTTGTCCTTTTAAAAGTATCAACATGATCAATATCCCTAAAAATAACTCAGTTGTGTTGCCTTTTGCAGTCTGTCTGATGTTGGCTTATCTTTTACCCTATCACACGACGCCTTATGTAGCTTTTTATAACGAATGGTTAATCCTTTTTGGGGTTGTCATCGTAATTGCTTTGCTTGCAAAGCAAAATATCATGACGATTCGATTGCCTTGGTTGACTATTATCCCAAGTGGTTTGGCTTTGGTCATCATTATTCAGGTTAAGTTTGGTTTATTGTCGGTCAGTTGGGATGCCTTTTTACCCATTCTATATTTGCTCTGTGCTACCGTCGCCATTCTGCTGGGCGCTACCCTCAGCGCACAGCCAAAAGGCGCACAAAGACTTTGCGCCGCATTAGCTTGGGCACATCTGGTCGCCGGATTGATTTCTGTGGGTCTGGCCACTTTGCAATTAGTTGGTAAAGAAGCGCTATTGCAATCTTTTGTTATGCCAATGCCGCATGATATTGCCATACGGCCTTATGCCAATCTCGGCCAGCCGAATCATCTTGCGTTGTTATTTTGTCTGGCAATCGCCTCAGTTTGGTGGCTGTTTCAGAGTAATAAGTTGCGTTCAATTATTGCCATCCTAATGGCTTTATTGCTTTTATGGGGTTTGGTACTCACTCAATCCAGAATTGGCTGGATTATTATCCCGCTTTTTGCTTTGTTTATTGGTTTTTGGCGTAACAACATGACTTTCAAGGCACTCCCGGTAGCGTTACTGGTTGTGCTGGTTACCGGCTATTTTTGCGGAGTGCTGGCACTGCCCTCATTAACCGGCTTGGGGATTACAACCTCCGCAGTGGAACATGTCAGAGTCGGTTTCGTGCGTCTGGTATTGCTGCAACAGGCTTTGGATATTAGCCTGACGAATCCTTGGTTCGGTGCGGGTTGGTATGAATTTGGACCACAACAGATAAAAATCGCTGCTGATTTTGCACCCAGTCTTTATTCCCGACATGCCCATAATATAGTATTAAATTTTGCCGCCGAATTGGGCTGGCCGATCACGATTACGATTGTTGTGACCGTGAGCTATTGGTTGTTCCGATGTTGTTTACGTCCGGATAAACAACAATTTTTATCTAAAGAAGTGGGATTTGCGACGCTGTTTTTTAGCGCAGTTTTAGTCCATAGTCTGGTTGAATTTCCTTTGTGGTATGCCTATGTGCTAATCCCGACGGCTTTTTTATTGGGTATGGTTCATGAGCAACAGCTTGGAACAAAAGCAATTCAGGTCTCGCGAGGTTATCTGCTTGCCCTGTCTTTGGTGATGGCGTTAGGCTTGGTGGGCGTTGCTACGGATTATCGACGTTTGGTTTTGGGTTTTCGTGCTTTTGGCTGGGAAAACCTGGGATTAAAAGCTGACGAAGGTTCAACTGAATCACCGGCTTTTACGCTGTTTCCCCAGTTTTACGATTATTTTCGCTTTGCCAAAACGACAGCTCATGCCGGTATGTCGCCCCAAGACATTGCTTTTATGGAGCATACAACGAAACGCTTTGGCTATCCGCCAGTGTTAATGCGCATGGCGTTTGTTTATGCGTTAAATAATCGCCCTGATGATGCCGTGCGTACGATTAAAACCCTTAAAAAGCTGCACGAAGGAAACTATCCAGAAGCCTATCAAGCATGGAAAAGCATGGCCCAGACAGAACCGGATAAGTATGCGGATATATTTAAAAAGCTGGAGGAATAAAAGAAAATGACAGGTAGTATGGAGAACAGGCTCGCCTCATCAAGCCGTGCATATTTCGAACGCGGGGTGGGGTTTGCAACCCCGCCCCAAACGTTTGGTATTTACCGTTAGTCAAAAAGTTTGCGTTAGGCATGGTTAGCTGTTGTGTCAGACAGGATAAAAACGTGAGTAACGGGGTTGCAAACCCCGTCACGCCGAAGCAGTTTCCCAAGTTCCCGCGTGGTAATCCAGCCAAGAAAGCAGCTTCCTGTTTAACTTTATCACGTTGTAGCCACATACGTAGAAGTGGTTATTATGACCCCGGTTATTATTTAAATTTAAGCGTCCAGCACGACACCATCAAAACTGCTTATCTGTGTATGTTCCGCTTGTGGATCGGGTATGCTATCTCTGGTTAGCCATAACGTTTTAAATCCGGCGACTTTGGCGGCATCCAGTTCTTCTTTAATATCCGATAAAAACAATAGCTGATTTGCAGGAATACCTATTTGTTGGACTATTTTGTGGTAGGATTCTTGGTCTTTTTTGCCGCCGATATG
>CAIUYS010000168.1 GCA_903903365.1 uncultured Methylococcaceae bacterium | reverse complement strand
GCGCTGTTTCTGATCAGGTTTATGATGACCTGTTCAATTTGTATCCTATCAACATTAATAAGCGGCAGAGAGCTTTGTAATTCAAGGGTTAACGCTATATTGCCCAATTTTAGTTCAGGCAGACACAGATTAACCGCGTCTTGAATTAATTCATTAAGGTCGGTCGCTGCAACCTGCCTGGTATTGGCTTTAACAAACTCCCGCATGCGGCGAATGATCTGTCCCGCCCTTAACGCCTGTTGCTGGGTTTTGTAGACTACCTCGGCAAGTTTGTCCATGTTGGGGCTTTCAGCTTTTATCAGGTTTAAACTGACTTGCGTATAGGTAGCAATGGCCGTTAAGGGCTGGTTAACTTCATGGGCGATACCTGATGCCATTTCACCCATCAAGCCAAGGCGCGTGACATGGGCCAGTTGATTTAGATGCTCCTTGTCTTGCTTCTCCTGGTATTTACGCTCACTAATATCCTGCGAACTACCCACCAAGCGCAATGGTTTACTCAAGGCGTCGTATTGCAATTCGCAGGTACTACAGATAAAACGAATAGTACCATCCGGTAACTTGATGCGAAAAACCAGCTCCCGCATGTCTTCCCCCTTTAAGGAATCATTGAACCAACTTTTTCTCAAATCCAGGTCTTCAGGAAAGATCAAAGCACTAATCGCTTCAAAGGTATGCGCGAATGTCTCAGGGGTAACGCCAAAAATACGATACATTTCATCTGACCAGCTTAAATAACCGGTTGCCAAGTCTAAAGACCAACTTCCAACTTTGGCAATGCGCTGTGAACGAGACAACATCCGCTCTTTTTCCTGCAAGGTTTCTTGTATATTTTTAAGAGCCGAAATATCGGTATGGGTACCGATCATGCGTAAGGGCGTTCCCTCGTCACCGAAGCTGACCACCATGCCGCGTGCAAGAATCCATTTGTAACTGTTATCTCTACAGTATAATCGGTACTCACAAAAATAACTTTTCGATTCTCCATTCAAGTAATCTTGCATTGCCATTTGAACATGCAACTGATCATCGGGATGTATGCTATCAAACCATTCCTGTCGGGTAGGCAGGATGTCATTTTCAGCATACCCCAACATCTCCTTCCAGCGTTTGGAATAGTTCATTTCATCGGTCAAAAGATTCCTGTCCCAGACGCCGTCACCGGAACCCTCGACGGCAAATTTCCAGAGAAATTCGCTCTCACGCAGCGCACGCTCTATCTGCTTGCGCTCAGTGATGTCCCGAGAAGCGTTAAAAAATACAGGATTGCCGTCCAGCTCAAGTTGACATACACTGACCTCGACATCAATAATCGTTTTATCCTTACAGCGGTAGCAGGTCTCAAACTGGGGGCGCGTTGCGTTTATGGACTGCTGCCTCACTACCTGAAGGTATTCGTCCATATCAAATTTGATAGCCCATTGAGTAACGTTCATGCCGATCATTTCGTGATGCCGGTAGCCCAGCATGGTGCAAAATGATTCGCTGATTTCGATGACATTGCCTTCGGAGTCAAGCATATAAATGCCATCACTGGCATTACGCAACAGCGCAAGGTTCTTCTCGCTTTCTTTTTGCAAGGATTGCTCGACCTGCTTGCGCTCGGCAACAAGTGCTGACACCAGCAAGTTCAAAAGTGAAAGCGTGATCATGTAAGCCCAAAGTTTGGCGATCGCCAAATGCAGGTTTTGGTCAAAAAACGGACCTTGACCGATGGCAAGTGTCCAAGCGGCACAGGCCGACAGCGCTAATGCGAAGACGGCCGCAGGCCAAGCCCCCAGTCTCAACGCAATTCCTAGCAGAACCAAAACGAGTAAGGGTATTAAAAAAACATAGCCCACTGAACGTACAGGCATGATCAACCAGGCAAGTCCGAGACACCCCACAATCACAGCCGAAACAACAAACTCACTTCGAAGCTTGCTGCCCAGCAGCCGATCAAATTCACCACGATCAAAGGTAATCAGGGCCATGCCACCAACAATGACTCCCACGACATCACCGAGCCACCAGCCGAGCCAAGCCATGTCAGCACCTGACCAAGGCAATAGGCCGCCAACAGCAAGAGTCAACACCCCGAACGTAGCGCTGACCATCATACCGAGAGTACTGCTCGCAACAAATATCGGCATATCACGCCAACTCGTGATGGCGGCGTTAAAATGCCAGCGCTGCAAAAGGACGACCGCTAATACCGGGCCAAGAGTATTACCAACAGATACACTGAAGGCTACCCAAACCGTGGAGCCAATAGCAAGATTGACTGCTATAGCACCCAGCCATACTCCAAGCCAGTAGCGTAAACCCCATCGAAATAGAGCCGCCACGCTAATACCGGTCGGTAGCCAGATCAAGGTGATATTGGAACCCACAATAGAGAGCTCCAGACCTAAATACCCGGTGATGAAATAGGCGAAAGCGAGCATGACCACACGGGTTACAGTGACATTTTCAAATACGGCGTTAGCAAACGTTTCAGTTTTGATGCTCATTAGAAATTTAGTCGTGTGCAGTACAGATTAACCATAGACATTTTACCCAAATCTGATGATATAACAGATTGAACTCCAAAGGTATGAAAAATTGAAGCAGCCTATATCATAAATTCAATTTTATAATTTAAAGACCTTAACTTACCTTTGGAAATGCAATTAGTTAACGTAAAAGAAAAGTGCTATGTTGTAATATATTAATGTGTAGATGCTGTAACCGTTATAGCTTGGTCAGATCTGAGATGACGTGCAACTAAAGCAATACAGAGTTCCCACGACATGCAATAGCGGAATAAGGTCTTTAATCAATCAGTGCGTGTATGTGTCAATTAAATGCGTGTTATTTATTTTTCATTCCCGAGTAGGCGAATGAAAATTTGTGAGTGCGAGTTACTATTGAGTACGCTATCCATAAGGCATGCTCTACCGGACTTGGTCAATCAAAGTTATTACTGCCGGAACGGGTTTGACTCAAGATAACACAGAAATGGATTTTTGAACTGTAAACGAAGCGAAAGTCTGCGGGGAGGTTATTGATTTTTTGTTCAGCGTAAAAAAGTGCCTGTATAGATGTCCATGCAGTTAAAGCACTTCCATCTATACAAGTGGCTGCCTCTATACCCTTGAGAGAGGTTGAAGCGAGGATGCCTGGTTAGAATGAGGGAACTTTAGTGTTTTTATTTTATTCTCCTCAGCAAACCGTTATGCTGCTCCTATATTGCTCTACCTCCTGCCTTAATGCAGTCATTATCACAACCCTCTATAAAGGAGAGCGGGCTTGTTGCTACTGCAACTTATTATTTTTATTATATTAAAAAATTGTATAGATACCTATGTGTAACGTTACTGTCGAGAACCAGGAGCTCTCATTATTCTACTGGGTGGTTTTATTTAAATTGTCATAATAAGAATTACTGATCGTCGGTGACAGTGCCGCAGCAATAAAAACGAGCTCATGTTTGATGGCATTTATTTCGGTGTAAATAGCATCGCTTTTAACAAACTCATATTGACTACCCCGTAACATCACTTCCAATCGTTGCACCATTCCTGCCAAGTTATCAATCCCCAGAGTAGCCGCCGAGCCTTTAAGAGAGTGAATCAGAAGATGTGCCGCTGTGTCTTCGCCATCTGCCAGACTCTTGACCAGTAGCGTCATGTCATTGGCATGTGATTGGGTAAAAAGCGTCAACAGTTCCAAATATTTGTCGGCATTACCACCCAGCAATGACTGGCAATACATCATATTTAGACCCGGTATTCTTTCCAGACGGGCCAAGGCTGCTTCGCTACTTTTTTCTTGCATAGAGTCCGACGCAGCATTAAACTCTAAATCGTAAGAAAGCGTGTTGCCTGGCTTCATGCCATCCCCGACACTGGAAGCCATTTTAGTAATGTACTATAGAGTAAAGCCGGATTAAGTGGCTTGGCAATAAAGTCATTCATTCCCGCTTCAGTACAAGCACGGCGATCCTCGGGAAAGGTATTGGCCGTAAACGCCACGATCGGTTTTGTTTCCCATACAGTCAAATCACGTATCGCCCGGGCGGCTTCCAAACCATTCATGTGGGGCATCTGGACATCCATCAAAATCAAATCATAGGCATTGATTAAAACCTTCTCGAAAGCTTCCAAGCCATCTTCTGCCAATTCCACCACAATACCTGTATCACGCAGCAGCTCCAAGACAATTTCACGATTAATGGCGCTGTCTTCCGCCAACAAAAGTCTGGCACCTTGGTGGCGCAAGCGTAACTGCATTTGCGCATCGGTTGCATCCATAATACCCTGACTACCAAGCTGGTCACTTGGGCAATTGCCACCCGTGCCAATTGTGTTAGTCATAGCCTGATAATGTTTCATGATTTACTCCAGAAAAATGATATAAAATTAAAAGTCGAAAATTAAAAAAATTGAATCTTATTACACAAAAATTGCGGTAATTAAATTCAAAATTTAAAAACAACGACTCATTAATTAACCTCATCGTGAGCCAGAAAACTTATAGCGTCTATATTCGACACTGTCTTAACTCATATATTTTGGGCTCTGCTCGCGTTGGGGTGTATTTTTCCATGATTTAATCATCACCACAATTCGTATAAATACTTACGTATTACTACGTATAGACAGACTTACAATATTGTGATTTTAAAATAGACATTTCTCTACTGACTACCCAGGTTAAGTTGAAAACCGCTTTATTGAAGTTTTTTTAAACCAATGCCATGTTCTGAGTAATTATCGAAATATAAGTATTCGCTAAAAACCCGCTTTCAAGGATTGTGATAATATGGTTAATTGCAGGTTACTTTAAAGCTATCTTGTAAAATGATATGAGTTTTAGTGATGACTTAATTGCTATTCAATATTTTTGAGCCCTGTGTGCTGCCACTGAAAATCCATGCATCTTACTTTATAAAAACTTTGCCACTCGTACTTATGCCCCAAAAACCGCCATCCTTTAAAGTGTCTTTGTCATTCCAAAATCGGACAATGGCCTATTTTCATAGTCAGATTGAGCAACAACAGCGGATTTTGCAGCGTGTTCAGGCGGCTTTACCTGACCACTTAAAAAAACAGGCGAGACATTGCCTTATAAAAGATAAAAAGTTGCTGATTTATACGGATTCAGCTGCTTGGGCATCACAACTGCGTTTTTATAAAAGCGTAATTCTTGCCGCTATTGCGCCGTTAACAAAAACGCCAGTTGAAATAATGCAAGTGAAGATTATTACGGGTCAAACAGGGGGTATTTTGAGGATTAAACGGAAGGCAAAAATACCTTCAGCAGAACAAATAGACGTTATCCGAAGCCATGGCCTGACTGTTTCGGATAATCAACTGAGACTGGCATTGCTAAAATTAAGCACCACACTGGAAAGGCTGTCTAGCAAGACTTAAGGCGCCTTTTCTACAAAGAACAACCCAATTTGCGGGTCTTTTTATTCATTTCCTGAGCTGTCAAAATAGTGACATAGCTCACTACGCGCCTACTTTTTCCGCTTGGAGAATCGCTCACTATTCCAGAGGTGATTCTACATTCTACCTTTCGCCATCCATGGCTACGTAACTAATGCCTATCCATAAAGATAGGGTGAAGCTGATATTGCAGGTGCAAAATATCTGTATATGCAGCCGATGACATCAAAAAAATCCTGCGCTATTGGGGTGTTATTCATTCTTGAATATCGCCCAATATCAGCGAACAAATAACACTATTCAGCGGGTCTAAGTGTTTCTGCAGAGCGCATAAAAGAAATCGGCGCTTCTTCGTCATCTGTAAAAGTAACCATTTCCCAGGCATCTGTGTCAGTCAATAAAGTACGAAGTAATTTATTGTTCAAGCCGTGCCCTGATTTATAGCCGGTAAATTCACCAATCAAGCTATGTCCCAACAAATACAAATCGCCAATCGCATCAAGAATTTTATGTTTAACAAATTCATCGGCACAGCGTAAGCCGTCTTCATTGAGAATTTTATCATCATCAACCACAATAGCATTATCCAGACTTCCGCCAAGTGCCAAATTGTTTTCTCTCAACATATCAATATCTTTCATAAAGCCAAAGGTTCTGGCTCGACTGACTTCTTTAACAAAAGTAGTTGAAGAAAAATCCATGGTGTGTGTTTTTACATGCTCTTCAAAAGCCGGATGTTCAAAATCGATCGTAAAAGTCACTTTAAAGCCATCAAACGGATCAAATGAAGCCCATTTATCACCCTCTTCAACTTTAATGCTGCGCTTGATTCGAATATACTGCTTTGGACAGTCTTGCTCCTCAACGCCAGCCGATTGAAGCAAAAACACAAAGGGCCCTGCACTACCATCCATGATGGGGACTTCAGCCGCACTCACATCAATAAGGGCGTTGTCTATCCCTAATCCGGCAAAAGCTGAAAGCAAATGTTCGATGGTTGATATTTTTACATCGCCGGCAACCAATGTAGTCGACAGCACTGTCTCACCAACATTTCCAGGCGTTGCTTGAATAGTAACGGGTTCGTCCAAATCCACCCGACGAAATCTGATCCCTGTATTGGGTTCGGCAGGACGTAAAGTTAAATGGACTTTATCGCCAGTATGAAGCCCTACGCCTGTAGCTCTTATAGTGTTTTTTAAAGTTCGCTGTTTAATCATAAAATAAATAACGCCGAATGAAGGGGCAAAAATAGCTCATTGTATCACGATACATACCCAAAAAAGAGTGTGATTAGACATTACTTTTAGTGAGTACAATGTTATAAGATTATTTTCTGCTCAAAATAACTAGTTGCCGGCGGTTAAAGTGACCTGCATTAATAGGCAAACCATTTAACACGGGACAGACTTGGCAGGCTTTATGATCCTGCCAAGTCTAACGTCGCTATTTTTGTCCTTACTAAAATGGATAGTCCATTAATCAATCATTACGGGTAATTTGATGTAGCTAAACCGGGCTAATTAATGCTAGTCTAGGTATCATCTTTTAGTGATTGTGGACATGTTAAACAAAATTTTTCAACGAAAAACACCGGAACAATTTCCCGATTATTCAGGGCTTCTGAAAAAGCAATATAACCATCAAGTATCTCAAAACCATATCCAACACGACAACGCGCAATTAATTGCTTTACGGCATTTACAAACGCTCCTTGATTATGTGGGAGCCTGTTGCCGTTATAATCAAAAATCCGTCGCGTATAAACTCCTGTCATCTCCCCCGGAAAAATGCCAAAGTGTGTATCTGTTTGGTGATGTTGGTCGTGGCAAATCCATGTTAATGGCGCTATTTTATGAAGCGTGTCCTATTGAGCAAAAAAGACGTGTGCATTTTAATCTATTTATGCTGGAGGTTCATGCCTTTACCCATGAATGGCGACAACATAATGATACCGATGCCATTATTGCACTGGCAAAAAAAATAAGGGCAAGTGCTTCACTTCTTTGCATTGATGAGTTTCATGTAACCGATATAGCGGATGCCATGATCCTGGAAAGGTTGTTTAGCAAACTCTTTCAGCTAGGATTATTGGTTGTTATAACCTCTAACCGACATCCGGATGATTTATATCAGGGCGGCTTGCAACGGGAACAATTTTTGATTTTTACCAAGCTCTTGCAAAAAGAATCCAAGGTTATTGAGCTGGTTGCAAAAGAAGATTATCGCTTGATGCACCTGCATGCGCTTGAAGCGACTTATTACTTTCCATTGAATGCCCATGCACGTGAGTTTGTTCAACAAAGTTATAACGAGCTTACTAATTTTGCCGCACTACAAACCGGCTTTTTACAGGTATTAGGCAGAAAGGTTACTTTATCCTCCGTGCAGGGCGACATTGCGCTCACTTCTTTTAAAGAGCTCTGCATGCAACCTTTGGGTTCGGCTGATTATACCGAGATTGCCCGTGAATTTAGCACCTTGATTATAGCCGACATTCCTAAATTATCAGCCGATAAACGTAACGAGGCCAAGCGTTTTATGATCTTGATTGACGCGCTTTACGAGCATAAAGTAAAACTTATATGTACCGCTGAAGTCCCGGCTCAAGAGCTTTATACTAAAGGT
>CAIUYS010000167.1 GCA_903903365.1 uncultured Methylococcaceae bacterium | reverse complement strand
CGCTACGCTTGGGTGGTCTTATTCCGGCCTACGCTTATTGCTTGTTATAGCTATCTACAAATTAAAAAGGTGACGATAGAGTGTTAATAGACCCGCCCCTTTTTTTAACAGCATTTCATGCTTAGCCGATTCTTTCTGAATACGGTCATGGGTAGCCGGAAGTTAGGTAAATCGTAATAAATAATCCTCTCCCTATCGTTCCCACGCCCCGGCGTCACTGCCCACAGTTAAGCGAAAGTTGTTTAAAAAACGGAGTGCAATCGCTTCAGCTATTGCCTGTAAAAACAGCTAAAGCTGTTTTACTCCAGCCGCAGTATTATATTATTACGATGCTTAACTGTAGGAACTAGGCTAATTCTGGTGGTTATTTTCTACGTATGGCCTTAGCGGCTTTCATTCCAATCCGATAGTTTTATTCTGCGCCTAATGACGCGTGACGGGATTTGTAATCCTCGACCAGTGTCAGGTTCTTTTCGTTTCATGATAATGAAAACAACGGCTTTTTGGGTTAAAACAACTTAACCGGCTGTTCGCACCACCACGGATCACAATCCATCCTGTTGCGCTAATGTGGTGCGCAACAGGGGGCGCTAATTCCGGTATTTTTAGAGCGTTAGTCGGGTCATTAAAAAAATCTTAATGGAAATGTAAAGATTTTATCAATCCTTACAATGCAATAGGTAACCTCTATAACCCGATAAACAATGCTTGATCCTGTGCGGCCAGGTAATCAGATTGATTTTGGAGTCATACTTGGCACAGTCCATGCTTTAAGTAATGTTGAGTCGTTACTTTAAAATCAAGAGAGGAACAAATGAAATTGATAACCGCTATTGTAAAACCTTTTAAGCTGGATGATGTCCGCGAGGCACTTTCAGATATGGGGGTTTCAGGTGTAACCGTAACCGAAGTCAAAGGTTTTGGTCGCCAAAAAGGTCATACCGAACTCTATCGTGGAGCAGAGTATGTTGTTGATTTTTTACCTAAAGCCAAAGTTGAAGTCGCGGTTGCAGATCAACTGCTTAATCAGGCGGTAGCGGCAATTACCAAAGCGGCCAATACCGGAAAAATTGGTGACGGTAAGATTTTTGTAACTAATTTAGAGCAGGTTGTCCGGATTCGTACCGGTGAAACCGGCGATGAAGCACTCTAGCCTTTATAAGGAGGAAAATATGAAATATTTATTAAATAGTTTTATGCTGGTCGTTTTGTTGGGTTTTGCAGGCTTTGCGATTGCCGATCCAGAAACCGCAGTTGCAGCCGTTACACCGACCGTTAATAAAGGTGATACTGCGTGGGTGATTATGGCGACTATATTGGTTATCCTTATGGTTATTCCTGGTTTGGCATTATTTTATGGTGGCATGGTACGCGCCAAAAATATGCTCTCAGTGTTAATGCAAGTCTTCGTGATTTTTTCGATGATGGCTATTCTGTGGGCAATTTATGGTTATAGTATTGCGTTTACTGAAGGTAATGCCTTTTTTGGCGGCTTCAGCAAGCTGTTTCTTATTGGCATAACACCGGATTCAATGGCTGCCACATTCAGTAAAGGTGTTTATATACCTGAGTATATGTATGTTGCCTTTCAGTTGACCTTTGCCGGCCTTACTCCGGCGCTGATTATTGGTGCCTTTGCGGAACGCGTTAAATTTTCTGCCATCTTGGTGTTTATGTTGATTTGGTTTACATTTGCCTATTTGCCAATGGCGCACATGGTTTGGTATTGGGCGGGTCCTGATGCTTATACTGATGCAGCGGCTGGCGGAACTGCTGGTGCTACCGCTGGATTTCTGTTTCAAAAAGGAGCCCTGGATTTTGCCGGTGGTACGGTTGTACACATCAACGCCGGTATCGCTGGTTTGATAGGCTGCTTGATGGTGGGCAAACGTATCGGTTATAAAAAAGAATCTCTTGCTCCGCACAGTGTTACGATGACCATGATTGGAGCATCACTGTTATGGGTGGGCTGGTTTGGATTTAACGTCGGTTCCAATCTGGAAGCCAATGGCCTTGCTGCTTTAGTCTTTGTTAATACTTTACTGGCCAGTGCAGCGGCTACATTAGCCTGGACAGGAGCGGAATGGATAATACGTGGCAAACCCAGCATGTTGGGTGGTGCTTCCGGTGCTATCGCCGGGTTGGTTGCTATTACACCTGCCTGTGGCTGGTCTGGGCCTATGGGCGCTATTGGTTTAGGCATAGTCGGTGGAGCAGTGTGCTTTTTGGCTGTAACAAGCCTGAAAACCCTGCTGGGTTATGATGATTCGCTGGATGCTTTCGGCGTACACGGTGTGGGTGGCATTATTGGAGCTTTAGGCACCGCTGTCGTTGCAAGCCCCGCGCTAGGCGGCACAGGCGTTTGGGATTACGTTGCCAATGGGGTGGCAGAATACAGCATGTCGACTCAGTTTATAAGCCAACTTTGGGGCGTTGTGATCTGCATAATTTGGTCTGGTGTCGTCTCTTTTGCAGCCTTCAAGTTTGTGGATATTATGATTGGACTTCGGGTTAGTGAAGAATCAGAGCGCGAAGGTCTGGATATTTCCGAGCATGGCGAAACGGCTTATCATATTTAACTTAACATCTTGGTAAATCACCCAGCATTTCAGTAAAGAATTTTGGGTGATAACTGACTGAGTCATAGTTGATAAAGGTGTTGTTAATTTAAGATCAGCGTAAACAGATTTAAATCAATTATTATATTTGATCAAAAAACGGGTGCTAAATGCACCCGTTTTTTTGCCTGAAAATTTAGCTTCTATTTATAAGCACTTATTATTTAACGTCTAATTGTGTTGATAACAGCAAGTTAATCTGTAATAGCGCTGTTGTCACAGCATGGGCGTCACTTTTTCAATAAAAGCTATCATGTCCTGATGGTCTTTATCGCCCAGCAAAGGTAAAAGCCCGCCGCCATTAGAAAGTCTAACCCTTTTATTTGTTATACTACTAATTTGTTAGAAACGCCGTGAATAAATTTCGAACTCATATTGCTTATCAATCATAAGGAAAGGCCATGAAATTAAGTCAAGCAGTCAAGCCTATAAGCTACTTACAAACAGATACCAGTATTATTCTGGCTGATTTGGAAAAAAATCATCAGCCCGTCATAGTGACTCAAAACGGACAAGCAAAAGCGGTATTGCAAGATATTGCCAGCTATGAAGCGACTCAAGACAGTCTCGCGTTATTAAAAATATTGGCAATGAGTTCAAAATCCAAGCAGGAAGGGAAAAGCAAACCTATTAAAACTGCGTTTGAAGATATTAGAAAAAGCATAGCCGAAGCAGAATAATGTCTTACAACATCAATATTCTCCAACAGGCAGAACAGGACATTAAAGACATTTACAATTATATTGCTTATAACGATAGCAAGGAAAAAGCATTAACATTAATTAATTAACTTGAAAGCACTTGTTTCAAGTTAGAAAGCTTCCCTGAGCGAGGCTTAGTCCCGCATGAGTTAAAGGAAATAGGTATTATCGACTATTTACAAGTCATCTGTTTTAGTTACCAAATTGAACAGCAACAGGTTTTTATCCATGCCGTTTTAGATGGTAGACGTGACATGCCTTCGCTACTGGAAAGACGATTTTTAAGAAGACAAAACTAACCTCCCCCCCTTTTTTTTGCGGTCTGTTACCTCGCCGAGCAGGGGATATGCTAACCGTCCGTTTTGGGCAACTGACGGGAGGGGGACTTTCACCCCCCCCCCCCAAGATTCACAGCCTTGCCGGCTGCTCCCAAACCCCGTCACGCTTAGGTAGTCAGCCCTGGATTAAATTAAAGGTCCAAATCAGCCATTGGCACTTGATTAATAGTACGATTAAGCGCACTATTAAATCCATTTATTGCAGTTATTTTTAAGGAGTCTTTTATGTCTCATATTAGCGCTAACGATTTAAAAACCAAAGGCATCTCCGCCATCGAAGCCGCGCTGAGCGAGTCTCAGGAAGCAATTGTCTCGGTGCGTGGAAAAGACAGGTTTGTAGTAATGGATATTGCACATTACCATTACTTGCGCGAATGTGAACTGGAAGCGGCATTAACTGAAACACGTGCTGATCTGGCCGCAGGTCGATTTGTTCAAGAATCAGCCCAAGACCATCTGGCGCGACTGGATACGCTTTAATGGCTTACACGCTGGTTTTCACCGAGCGCTACAGTCGACAGGCATCGCGGTTTCTTAAAAGACATCCCGAACTACGTCAGCAATATTTAAAAACCCTGCAATTGTCAGAAGCCAACCCTTCTCATCCGTCGTTGCGTTTGCACCCTTTGCACGGCAAGTTGGAGGGATTACATTCGGTTTCCATAAACTTGTCCTATCGCATCACGCTGGAACTGCTGATTAAGGATGAACAAATCATCCCTGTGACTGTTGGCGACCATGACGCAGTTTACTGAAAATTAAGTTCGAATCTCAACTTAAGCAGAGTCGGAGTTTACAACCTCGACCGAAACGTATCAACTGGCTACGAAAAATACCATACATTAAGGAGGGATTGAAAACCACGCACTGCGTTCGGACAAAACATCAACAAAACCAAGCAACTAGCAAAAAATTCAGCGTCTTTGTAAAATAACGTATTTTTGCAAGACTTGACCCCATTTGTGTAGCGGACATAAAAAACCCGCGTTAAGCGGGTCTTTGTGGGCTTGAGTTGGCGTCCGTCCTTGCGGCTTTTAATCTTTTACCGTCCAAAACTCATTGGAATCAGTTTCTCGGTGAATCCTAATAAGTGCGCCTTCTGACTCAGAAATAATAACCTTATCACCCTGCTTGAATTGAACGCACGTCCCATTAAATACCCCTTCCAGAATTACAGGAAGATAGGTGGGGATATCCTTATAAATAACTGCGTTTTTCATTGCCTGAATGCTGATAGGATCAGAGCATCCGATAGTGCTATCTTTAATGACCCATTGTTTTTCATCAACGCGCATAAGTTTCCTTGCAAAATCATACGCATCAGGGTCAATCATCACATACATCGCAAGAACATATACACAAAAAAGCCCAAGAATAACGTCAAGGAAGGCATTTTTCTTAGCAGGGCCTTTGCCTCCGCAATTAGGACAGGCTTTTGCTCTTTTACTAATCTGATGATCACATTCTTTGCACGCTACAAGTTTTACACCCATCTTAAACTTTCCCTTAAAGCAATTTAATAAACTCAGTGCCAAACCTGACTGAGCTATTAGTATACCTTCTATACCCTATATTTTATAAAACTCATCCCGCTTGCCCCTGTAGATCCATCAGATACGCAGGAAACCAAGGGATCAGGCCTTGTAAAAACATATTTTTATCGGTTCATAATGCAGTCAGGAAAAGTTGTTTATTCTAGTGGTTGGAACTCCAGCAAGTATCCTCGATGAAACGCAGTGTAATCGAGGATAATTAACGCCTTCAATTCCTCGATTCCGTTCCACTGCATCGAGGCTACAATTGGCAGAAATAAAAAGTGGGCAGAAAAGCATTGCCCACCTTGCATAGATCAAGGGTAAAGTTACCCCTGCAATTTCTCTTTCAGCATTTTATTCACTTCGGCGGGATTGGCTTTGCCTTGCATGGCTTTCATGACCTGGCCGACAAAAAACGCGAACACTTTATCTTTTCCACTACGGTATTGTTCAACCTGACCTAGATTATCGGCAATGATTTTGTCGATAATGGCTTCGATGGCTCCGGTGTCGGTGATTTGTTTTAAGCCTTTTTCGGCAATAATTTCATCGGCTGATGACGTGGATTGCCACAGTGCTTCAAAGACTTGTTTGGCGATTTTTCCGGAAATGGTGTTGTCGCTGATGCGGGTTAATAAACCGGCCAAGCGTTCGTCACTGACCGGTGAATCGGTAATTTCCAAACCGGCTTTGTTAAGTGCGGCAGAAAGGTCACCGGTTATCCAGTTGGCGCAGAGCTTGGCTTCGCAACCTGATTTTTTATGCACCGATTCAAAGTAATCAGCCAGTGGACGCGAGGTCGTTAGTATCGACACGCTTTCTTCATCCAGGCTGTATTGGGTTTTAAAACGTTGTTTTTTAGCCTGTGGCAATTCCGGCAAGGCGGCTTTTATCTGCGCTTTAAAGGCTTCGTCAATGATAACCGGCAATAAATCGGGGTCGGGAAAGTAGCGGTAATCATTGGCTTCTTCCTTGCTGCGCATGGAACGCGTTTCATCTTTTACCGAATCATACAAACGGGTTTCCTGAACGACTCTGCCGCCGTTTTCTATCAGCTCAATCTGCCGTTCCACTTCGTGATTGATGGCTTTTTCAACAAATTTAAACGAGTTGATATTTTTAATCTCGGCACGGGTGCCAAATTCTGCTTGGCCTTTGGGGCGCACGGATACATTGGCGTCACAACGGAACGAGCCTTCCTGCATGTTGCCGTCACAAATGCCCAGATAGCGTACCAGTTCATGCAATTTGCGCATGTAAGCAACCGCTTCTTTGGCAGAGCGCATGTCCGGTTCCGAGACGATTTCCAGCAAGGGCGTACCGGCACGGTTTAAATCGATTCCGGTCAAACCATGAAAATCTTCATGCAAGGATTTGCCGGCATCTTCTTCCAAATGAGCGCGAGTAACGCCGATGCGTTTGCTGATGCCGTCAACGTCAATATCCAAATGTCCGACACCGACAATAGGATGATCCATTTGGCTGATTTGATAGCCTTTAGGCAAGTCGGGGTAAAAATAATTCTTTCTGGCAAATACCGAGTGCGGGGCGATATGCGCCTCGATGGCCATGCCAAAAATGACGGCCATGCGCACGGCTTCTTCATTTAATACCGGCAAAACACCGGGCAAGCCCAAGTCAACGGCACAGGCTTGGGTGTTGGGTTCTGCGCCATAAGCCGTAGCCGCGCCGGAAAAAATCTTTGATTTGGTGGCCAGTTGTGCATGCACTTCCAGACCGATAACTGTTTCCCATTCCATCACGATATCCTTACTCAAAACCTTTAGGGGTGTGTAAATGCCAATCGGTTACTTGTTGGTACTGATGGGCGATATTTAACAAGCGGTCTTCGGCAAAATAATTGCCGATAATTTGTAAACCCACGGGCATGCCTGCCACAAATCCGGCAGGAATTGACAGGGCAGGAACACCGGCAAGATTGATGGCAATGGTATAAATGTCGGATAAATACATTTCTATCGGGTTGCTCATTTTTTCGCCAATGCCAAAAGCGGTGGTCGGTGTGACCGGACCCATAATGACATCAACTTCCGTTAACGCTTGTTTGAAGTCTTCACTGATTAAACGCCTGATTTTTTGTGCTTTAAGGTAATAAGCATCGTAATAACCGGTGGATAACGCATAAGTTCCCATAAGAATACGGCGCTTAACTTCTTTGCCAAAGCCTTCGCCGCGAGAGCGGGTATAAAGGTCAGCCAAATCCACCGGATTTGCACAGCGATAGCCATAACGTACACCATCGAAACGTGACAAGTTGGCCGAGCATTCAGCAGGCGCAATCACATAATAAGCAGGAATGGCCAGTTTAAGATTAGGCATGGAGATTTCTTTAATCTCGGCGCCTAATTTACGGTATTCATTAATCGCTGTTTCAAGGGTTGCCGCGACATCGCTGTTTAAACCTTCGCCAAAAAATTCTTTGGGCAAGCCGATTTTTAAACCGGCCAGCGAGTTATTCAGACCTGCACAATAATCGGGTACGGGCAGATCCACACTGGTTGAATCTTTTTCATCAAACCCGGCCATGGTTTGCAACATAATCGCAGCTTCTTCTGCGCTACGTGCCATGGGGCCGCCTTGATCCAGACTGGAGGCATAAGCAATCATGCCGTAGCGGGATACGCGCCCATAAGTGGGTTTTAATCCGGTAATGCCGCACAAGGCCGCAGGCTGGCGGATAGAGCCGCCGGTATCGGTACCGGTTGCGCACACGGCAAGCCGCGCTGCGACAGCGGCAGCCGAACCGCCTGATGAACCACCGGGAACGCTATTGATATTCCAGGGATTTTTAACGGCACCGTAATAACTGGTTTCGTTGGAGGAGCCCATGGCAAACTCATCCATATTGAGTTTGCCCAACATGACGGCACCGGCCTGATTAAACTTTTCTACGACGGTGGCGTTATAAGGTGCGGAAAAATTATCGAGCATTTTTGAACCACAGGTGGTTTTAACATCCAGGGTGCAAAAAATATCTTTTTGGGCGATGGGTATGCCGGTTAATAAGCCGGCGGTGCCGTTAGCCAAGCGGGTATCGGCGGCTTGGGCATTGTGCAGGGCAACCGCTTCGGTGACGGTAATGTAGGCGTTAAGGTGTTGGTGTTTCTGGATTCGATCTAAAAACGTTTGGGTTAACTCGACGCTTGAAAATTCTTTTGAACGCAAACCTTGGGCTAATTCTATTAATGTTTTAGTGTGCATTATGTTGCGTTCCTGTTACTCAATGACTTTGGGAACCAGATAAAGTCCCGCTTCAACTTGTGGCGCGATAGCCTGAAATTTTTCCCGGTTATCCGGTTCGGTGACCACGTCAGCTCTTAATCGTTGCGCCTGATCCATGGGGTGAGCCATAGGCTCGACATTATCGGTATTTAACTCACTCATTTGGGTCATTAAATCCAGGATACCGGACAGGTCTTTCGCGTAAGATTCAACATCTTGGTGGTCAATTCCCAAACGCGCCAAATGCGCAATTTTGTTCACATCATCTGCCGTTAACGACATCTTTGTCTCCCTAATTAAAATTTTAGTGTAACTATTTACGACGATGCCAAAACAGAAGGTTAGGCGAAAGGCACAAAGTTAAAGGTATAAAAAACTAATTTTCAACACGCCCGTTTTTGCCTTTAACCTTGCACCTTGTGCCTTTCATCATTTACCTTTTATCTTTGCCGCGTATATTACTACAAATATCATACTTATATCTTGCTCAAATACCCTCTTGATTGATAAAGTACATCTATTTTTTATTCTTTAAAGGATACAGGCAAAGATGTTTAAAAGAATTCGCGGTCTTTTCTCCAACGACCTCTCGATAGACCTGGGAACCGCTAATACATTGATATACATTCCAGGGCAAGGTATTGTGCTTAACGAACCCTCTGTCGTTGCCATTAAAGAAGACAAAATTCGTGGCTCCAAAACCATTGCTGCTGTCGGTGCCGATGCCAAACAAATGCTGGGACGTACGCCCGGCAATATTACGGCAATCCGGCCGCTTAAAGACGGCGTTATTGCTGATTTTGCAATCACTGAGCGGATGTTGCGGTTTTTTATCGAAAAAGTTCACAAGAAAAACCGGTGGTTACGTCCCAGTCCGCGTATTTTGATTTGTGTGCCTTGCGGTTCAACACAAGTCGAGCGCCGTGCTATACGTGAATCTGCTGCCATGGCGGGGGCTCGCGAGGTTTATTTAATTGAAGAACCCATGTCGGCAGCGATAGGTGCCGGTTTGCCGGTCGAAGAAGCCTGTGGTTCAATGGTGCTGGATATAGGCGGCGGCACTTCTGAAGTAGCGGTTATATCAATCAACGGGATTGTCTATTCAAATTCTGTTCGTATCGGTGGTGACCGTTTTGACGAAGCCATCATCAATTATGTGCGTAGAAACTACGGCACCTTGATTGGTGAAGCGACGGCGGAAAGAATCAAGCTGGAAATTGGCACGGCTTATCCCGGCAATGAGGTCAGGGAAATAGAAGTACGAGGCCGCAATTTGGCTGAAGGTATTCCTCGCAGTTTTTCTTTAAACAGCAATGAAATTCTGGAAGCCCTGCAAGAACCTTTATCCGGCATTGTCGGCGCCGTAAAAGTGGCGCTGGAACAAACCCCGCCAGAATTGGGTTCAGATGTTGCCAACCGGGGTATCTATTTAACCGGCGGCGGCGCATTACTGAAAGATATTGACCGCCTGATAGCGGAAGAAACCGGTCTGCCGGTGCATATTGCCGATGATCCATTGACCTGTGTTGCCAGAGGTGGCGGTATGGTTTTGGAAATGCTGGATAAAAAAGGATTCTCAACTTTTTCGTTAGAATAATCTAACTACCCGGTAGATGATGGCTTCCATCATGGAACACTGATTACACTGGTTTCAACGGATTTTATTTTTAGTCTAAAAAATACTTTAAGTGGTTATGGCGACTCAATCATAAGATTGAGGCGCTTCTCTTATCTGTGTTTATCAGTCAAATCCGTGTTCTATTTTTTAACGACCGAGTAGTTGTAGAATAATAATAATAAACCTCCTAAGGGTATGCCTAACTTGAGTTGCTACATCTTTAACTAAGACGAGACACTGCTATAAAACTTTTATTTGCCACCGGCCCCTCAATCAATACCCGACTTCTGGTAGCCGTTATAGCTTCTGTTGTTCTATTGGCAACTGAATACAGCAGTTCAAAATTGATCCCGTTACGCGCTACGATATCTTTTTTTGTTGATCCCTTAAAATATCTGGTTGATTTGCCAATCGTTCTTGTTGATCAGGCGGCTGATTCGGTTAGCTCATACCAAACCCTAAAAATGGAAAATGAAAGGCTGCGTGAAGAACAGCTCATTCATCAAACTCGATTACTTAAATTTGAGGCACTGGAAAAAGAAAATATTCGTTTGCGGGCGTTATTGGAAAACTCCTTTAAGCTGGGTGAACAGGTATTGGTTGCCGAATTGTTGTCCGTTAATATGGCTCCTTACGAGCATATTGTCGTCGTCAACAAAGGTACCCGTTTCGGTGTGCATCCCCAGCAACCGGTATTGGATGCAAACGGGGTTGTCGGGCAGGTTTTTCGGGCCTTGCCGTTCACTTCCGAAATTATGCTGATTACTGATCCTAATCATGCGATTCCGGTTCAGGTTAATCGCAATGGTTTATTAACCATTGCCGTGGGTAGCGGCCAGCTAAATCGACTGGTACTGCCTTACTTGCCCAGTAATGCCGATATTCGTCCGGGTGACTTACTGATAACATCAGGCTTGGGCGGCACTTTTCCGCAAGGTTATCCGGTGGCGGTAGTTGATGAATTTACCTCGCAACCCAATAAAGCCTTTGCAACCATTACGGCGACCCCAAAAGCCTTGTTGGATCGTAACAGAGAGTTAATGATCGTCTGGAGCAAATCCACACCGGTTCCGCTCATTTCAAAGCCAGCAGCAAACGAAGCGGAGACCCAAACTGATGCAGTTAAATAATTATGTGGGATTTTTTAGAATTATCCTGACGCTGATAGGGGCGATGTGTTTAAGAATTGCGCCTTGGCCCGGCGAAATAGCGGCGTTTAATCCGGACTGGGTGCTTTTGGTGCTGGTTTACTGGTCACTTACCCTGCCTGACCGCGTGGGTATTTTTCATGCCTGGACGTTTGGCTTGTTGACCGATGTGTTGACCGGTCGATTATTGGGGCAATATGCGTTGGCTTATTCACTGGTTATCTATATTTGCCTTAAACTGCACAAACAATTACGTCAGTTTCCTTTTCTGCAGCAGGGCTTGTTTGTTTTTTTCTGCCTGCTCTTGTCGCAACTGTTGCTGTTTTTTATAAAAAACCTGCAGCATCCGGCGCAACTTCACGCTTCTTTCTGGTTACCTGTTTTTACCGGTACATTAGCTTGGCCCTTGGTTTATGGCGTGCTGCGCTTTGTTGGTTTGTCACAACGCATTAAATAGAATACGCTGTAACTTATGTCCACTCTATACGCCATTAAAGACCACTCAGTAGAAAATCGCCTATTTCTTAATCGTATTGTCGTCGCTTTTATTGTCATTATTCTGTTAACATCAGGTCTGATTGTTCGTTTAATTTATCTGCAAATTGTCGGTCACGAACATTATTCATCACTGGCAAAAGACAACAGCATTAAAATCGTTCCTTTGGTGCCTACCCGAGGCATTATTTATGACCGACACGGAAAAGTGTTGGCCGAAAATACGCCGTCTTATAGCTTGGAGCTTATTCCTGAGCAGATTAGTAATATGGATGAAACCTTGTTACGTCTGCAAAAATTGCTCGATATACCCGATGAAAAAATCGAGCAATATCAAAAATTACGCAAGCGCCAAAAACGTTTCGTCAGCACGCCGCTGTTATTAAGCATGAGCGATGAAGAATTGGCAAAGTTTGCCGTTGTTCGGCCGTATTTTCGGGGTGTCGATATTCATACCCAGTTGGTTAGACATTACCCTTACAGTGATTTAGCGGCGCATGTCATTGGCTATGTGGGTCGTATTAATGAGGCGGAAATTAAAGAGTTACCTCTCGCTGAATACAGGGGCTCTACGCATGTGGGCAAGCTGGGTATAGAGAGTTCTTATGAAAACGAGCTGCATGGCAAAACCGGTTATGCAGAAATAGAAACCAATGTTCAGGCCCGATTGCTTAATACCCTGCACGAAGTCACGCCAGATCCCGGCACAAATCTCTATTTAACGCTGGATATTGATTTACAAAAAACAGCCTATGATGCCTTGGATTCTTTTAATGGTGCAGTCGTTGCCATTGATATTAAAACCGGTGGTGTCTTGACCTTCGTCAGTCGTCCAGGCTTTGATCCCAACCCTTTTGTGGTGGGTATCGCCAATGAAGCTTATCAAGCACTGCAAGTCTCTGAAAATCAGCCGCTCTATAACCGCGCCTTGCGTGGACTTTATCCGCCCGGATCGACCATTAAGCCGTTTATTGCTTTGGCGGGTCTTGAGTATGAAGCCATCAGCCCTCAGCAAAAGTTGTTATGTCCGGGCTATTATCAATTGCCTGG
>CAIUYS010000166.1 GCA_903903365.1 uncultured Methylococcaceae bacterium | reverse complement strand
TAGAGTAATCGTACCAACAGCCGCTTAGCCTGGTAGCGTTCCTCATCGTTCTTTCGAGTCCGTTGTGTCAGTATGTGCGTTGCCGTTACTATCGCAAACGAGTTATCCGCTGCCAGCAGTTCATTCACCTTGTCATGATAATCGGTCAGCTTGGCAATGGGGAAACGGATAGAAGTTTCGCTGCCCAATACACTGTAACTGAAATAATCCGGTCGCCAATTGGACTGCTCATCTGCCAGCACTGCCATGCTGGCAATAGGTCGTCGATAACGATCGTACAGACGATAATTATAGACAAACATCCGTTCAGCAAATTCGGCTTGCCGGGTTCCTTGTACTTCAATGTGAATATAAATCCATTTTTCATCGCCATTGAGCAGTGTCACCCTGACCAGTTTATCAACAAAGCGCTTCCCCAGTTCCGCATCCTGTACTACTGCACGTAGTTCCTGATCCAGAAACACATGCTCTTTTGTCCAATCAATTTGCGTATAAGCCTCTGGAAAGTAAAATATCATAAACTCGGGAAAGTAATGCTCTACAGCTTCTTTCCACGGGCTATCGTAATTATCATTAACAGTTTCCATCATCGCTATGCGCTCATCCTGTTCAGCCATACATTCCTCATCGATTTTTGGGTGATTATACCCAAAGATGGGTTCTGTGAGTAGGCTATTGTTTTAAACCAATCATGCGCAGGGCACCTTTTATAATAAGCAAATCCTGCAAGAGAGGACGCTTGGTATTTTTGCAACTCGTTGTTTTTTATCGATCCCACGCTCCGGCGACAATACCCTTGTTATGCGCCTCGTAATTATTAATCCATCATCTTTTTCAAAGAAGTTGATAAATGGTTTGGAGGGTTTTGAAGCTCTTCCAAGCATCAAGATTGAGGTGTCTGAGCACTGTCTTTGATTATTAGGAAGCCTTTTGACCTGAGATTATTTCTGGTTGTTTGGGCATAGTTTGCAACCAACTATTAACTTCATGCATATTTTCGTCGCTTATCAAGCCGGTAGCTGTCAAAAAACGCATTTTATTTTTTATATAGCCGTACTTTGCCTGTGATAAATCTCTTTTGACTTTAAATTCGCCTTTTTGGGCATTTAACACATCACTGATGGTTTGAACGCCATAGCTAAAGCCGCTTTCCATGGATTCCCTGGATTTAATGGCTGAATCCAAGGCCTTACGGGTTGCGCTGATGCGTCTGACGCTGGCATTGGAACTTAAAAAGGAATCACTGGTTTCTTTAATCAAGGCGCGAATTTTGGCTTCATTTTCATATTTGCTCATAGACAATTTATGTTGTGCTTCAAACAGGCGATTGGTGGTTGTTCCACCGGTAAATAAAGGAATAGTGACGTTTATTGCAGCTACCTGGGTTTCGTAGTTACTGCCTAAATTGATGCTTTGATAGCCGGTGTTGGTCGCATTGTAATTTAATTGCATGTCAACGACGGGCAGATACCTTGATTTTTGCACGGCTACATTGTCACCAGCCGCCGCTATGGCACTGAGTTGCGCAGCCAAGGTCGGGTTTTCGCTTTTAGCGACTTCAATCCAATCCGCCAGAGCGCCATCCAGTTTTTTGTAGTCTATTTCATCACGCAATTTATAAAGTGCTACCGGTTCGGTATTGGTTAATTCTTTTAAACTTTCCCGGGCGGTAACCAATGCTGTTTCCGCTTCAATTTCAGTGGCGTTTATCTGATCCAGTCGGGCCTCTACTTCATACAAATCCGTTATTAAAACCAGTTGTTTGGCATACAGTTTTTGGACTTGCTCCAGTTGTTTCCGGGTACTGTCTTTTTCGGCTTGAAGATAATACAACTGATCTTCCGCTTCGAGCACATCAAAATATTTTTTGACCACATTAAACATCAGGGTATGCTGTGCTTCAATATTTTCTGACGCATACTGGTTTTCAATTTCCTGGGCACGCCGCCAGTCCCAAAACTTGGCAAAATCGAGTACGGATTGAGTTAATGAAACCGTATAACGGGTACCCGTATAATTAGAGGTACAGGGTGGATTTCTACAAGTGCTGGATGGCACACCAGCGGTACCAGAGGCTTGAATGTTTTTTGACCAATTGGTATTGGCACTGATTTGAGGCAACATTTGCCCCAGCGCCTGGCCTTTTTGCGCCGCGCCTATTTCAACTTTTAATGCCGCTGATTGTAACTGTGGATCGGCGTCCAGGGCTTGCTGATAAATGCTTAACAAATCTTCTGCCTTGGCGGTACCGACTTGTGCAAGAATCAGGCAAGCGATGAGTAGTTTTATTTTTTTCATGATGCCTTAATCTTCTATAAAGGCGCGTGCAAAAGCGTTGGTAATTGGCTGCATCAAGTATTCAAAGACGGTTCTTTCACCGGTATTAATCAGTACTTCTGCGGGCATTCCGGGCAGCAATTCCATCTCGCCCAATTTTAAAGTGCTGTCTGCCGTTAATTCAATTTGTGCCAAATAATAGGGCATTCCGGTTTTTTCATCCGTTAACCGGTCTGCTGACAAATTAATGACCTTGCCTTGCATCTTGGGTGTTAAGGCCTGTTTAAAGGCGCTAAACCGGACTTCTGCAATCAGGCCCGCCCTGACTCTATCAATATCCATCGGCGACACCTGAGCATCGATGATTAACTCTTCTTGCTGCGGAACAATGTCGAGGATGGGTTTGCCGGGTGATATAACCCCTCCCACGTTATGCACGGACAAGCCCAATACCCGACCGTTGGCAGGTGATTTTACTTCGGTTCGGGTGACTTTATCCCGGGTTGCTACCAAGCGCTGAGAAACGTCGTAAAGTTCTGCCTGTGCTTCGCCCAGTTTACCGGCGACGTCTTCCTGAAATTGTTTTTGCAACTGTAGAATCTGCAATTTAGTTTCACCGATCTGAATTTCGTTACCGGCAATTTCAGAACTTAAAGCCGCGACTTCGCCGGTGACCTGTTCGTAATTACGCTCAATATCACGCAATCGTTGTTTATCAGCAAAGCCTTCGGCCAATAATTCTTTTAAGTCTTTAACTTCGTCACCATAAGAAGTCATCAAGGCTTGCTTGCTGGTTCGTTGGCCTTGCAAACCCTGTATTTTTGACCCTAACTGAGTGATTCTTTGATTTAAAACTGAAATCTCGCCTTGATGTGCGCTTTTTCTGGCATTAAACAGCTGAGTCTCGCCTTGCCTTGCTTCGGCAATATGGGGGTCAGACAGGTCATGCAACGCATCGGGAAAGCTGATGTGGTTTTGTTGGTCTCGTTCTGCAATCAGTCGGGCTATTTGCGCTGACAAGGTGATGTATTGACCGCGAATAATTTCCAGTTGCGCCTTAACTTCGGTGCCGTCCAGTATAAGTAATACATCATTTTCTTGGACCACATCCCCATCTTTGGCAAGCAGCTTGCTGACTATGCCGCCATCCAGATGTTGTACGGTTTTTCTATGTGATTTTACAGTCACGTAACCGGGTGCCAAGGCGGCGCTATCTATGGGTGCCAAATACCCCCAAGTTCCCAGTATTCCAAAAGTACCTATCAGGATAATAACACCAATGGTTCGAATGGATCGATCATCAATAATCAGGGGAATTTTTGTTTTAGTCGTCATTTGTGCAAGCGCTTCTTTCATGTCTGTTTATGCCTGTGTAGTTAGCGTGCCCGCAGTCGCTTGCGTAGGCTGTGCGGCTGAAGCAGCCATTTGTTGCTTTTGAAAATGCGCCATTACGTCTGCCTTGGGGCCATAAATGGTAACCAGTCCGTCATTTAAAACGAGCAGCTTGTCTACATTTGCCAGCACATTATTGCGATGGGTTATAACAATCACCGTGGCTCTTTTATGTTTTAGGCGTTGGATGGCATTACCCAAGGCAAATTCACCTTGTTCATCCAGATTTGAGTTTGGCTCGTCCAACACCACAATGACGGGGTCGCCGTAGAGCGCTCTTGCCAAACCGATACGTTGACGCTGACCACCCGACAAGTTGCCGCCGGTTGCGCCTATGACAGTGTCGTAACCTTCCGGCAAACGCAAAATCAGGTCATGCACATCAGCCATTTTGGCGGCGTTAACCACTTTATCAGGGTCTATCTCACCAAAACGTGCGATATTTTCACTGACAGTGCCCTCAAACAACTCTACATCCTGGGGTAAGTAGCCAATGTAGGGTCCCAGTTCGTCGCGACTCCAGGCAAAGACATCCGCGCCATCCAAACGAATTTTTCCATTCGCGGTGGGCCAGATACCCAATAAAGCCCGGGCAAAAGTTGATTTCCCTGCGCCACTGGGCCCAATTACGCCAACCACGTCACCTTTGGCAATTCCTAAGGTAATGCCTTTTAACACCGCTGTTTTTGCGCCCGGCGGAACCACAACGGCCGCTTCTATCTGGAAGCTGCCTTCTGGTGCCGGCAAGGCCATTTTATCGGCATCTGCGGGTATCTGGATAAGTAACTCATTGAGGCGATGGTATTGGCCACGGGCAGTAATAAAACCTTTCCAGGTACCAATCAGCAAATCGATAGGGGCCAACGCACGACCCAAGAGAATGGAGCCGCCTATCATTAAGCCGGCCGTAATTTCATTTTCTATGACTAAATAGGCGCCCAGACCCAAAATCAAGGATTGTGACGACAACCGAATAACTTTTGACAGGCCGCTGATTAAGCCGGCGCGAGAGCTTGCTGTTGCTTGTAACAACAACACTTGCTGGGTTCCTTCCAGCCAGCGCGTTTGAATATTCCGCAACATGCCCATAGACTCAATAACTTCTGCGTTTCTCAGGTTTTTATTGACGAGGCCACGACCTGCCATCGCCAAGGTATTGGCTTCACCCAACAGTTTACCGGTGGATTTTTCCTGAATGATGGCGACAATAACCAGAATAATGGAAGTACCCACAGCCGCCCACCCATATAAAGGATGAAAAATAAACATAACAGCGATATAAACAGGCATCCACGGCACATCAAAAAAGGCAAACAGACCGTTACCGGTCATAAATTGCCTTAATGAAGTCAAGTCATCAAGGGGTTGCGAGCTTGCCCTTTGTCCACCCGTATAAAGCGATTGTTTATAAGCCACCTGAAACAACCGTTCGTTGAGTAATGTCTCCAAGCGTGAACTGACTCTAACCAGTATCTGCGAGCGCACCCATTCCAAAGCGCCCATCGTCAAAAACAGCACGATGACTATCAAGGTCAGCATAAGCAGGGTTGACCGGTTTCCGGTAGGTACCACGCGATCGTATAATTGCAGCATGTAAATGGTTGGAACCAGCTGCAACAAATTAATAACCATACTAAATCCGGCCGCTGATATAAATGCCCCTTTACACAGCTTTAACGCTTCTTCCAGATCAGACTTATTCGCTCTTTTCATTGGTACTACTTGTAAAATTCAAAAAAATGAACTAATTATCTCATGTATTTTGATTATTTTTTTACTATATTAAAGAATATTCAGAAACAAAAGAATTAAATTTATTATTTTTAATACATAAAAAAATACAAAAATTACAAAATCAGTGCAAATCTCGGCATCCTTCATTCCTCGGTTTACACTTTTTGCAATTACCTTCTCGTCGGTCGGGTTAGCGATAGCGTAACCCGACAAATCGAAGTATCTGATAAACATAAATCTTATACACAGTTTAAATCGTTCCAGCCGTCATCCCGACATGGACCGCCGGGATCCAGGCCAACCCCTCGCTTCGCTCTCCCTGCCGGGATGACGGCTTGTATAGGTACCTATGCCTGTGATGACAATGTATGAATGAACCTGTAGGGTTAAACGCTAGCCGCAACCCGTCAAAGCGAAGCATCTCAAGTTAAAGAGGATAGGAGTAACTACCTTATTACACCGTGCTGGATTTCATAAACGCTCTGGTTTAGATGCGATGCAAATTGTTTATTTGCTGCTGTTTTGGATCTGGCTAAAAGTCGATACATATCAATATCTTTTCTCTGCAATCCATGCAGTGTTTTACCGATTCCAGCCTTTCAGTGATTTAAAATTCGTGCTGAGCGCAGCCGAAGCAATCAGTGATTGCTACCCCTCCGCTCCATGACCCGCCGGGAAATCAAGCGCCGTTCGTGCCCATCATCAGGAAGTTTATTAAAGATCATGCCAGGCACCCATAATGACCGCCAGCGGACATAACCTCCCATGTCAGCTGCGGGCTTTTTATCGGGGAGAGAGTATGGGGAGTCCGTGCCCTGCGTAGACTGTAGCAGCTCTGCGGGGCGCTCTTTAGTGGCCGACTTAGGCTGGCCTTGCCCGGCTTGTGCGGCATTGTCGATCATTAACAATATCGCACTTCTATTCACTGGCGTGCAGTGCTCCCAGCCATCCAGCAAGGCAGACTGTTCCTGGTTGAGCGTTCGCGTACCCGGCTGATTTCCGGAGCGGATGCCTGTCAGGATATATTGCACATCGGCACCGGCTACAGCGATGGCAATCAAATAATTCGCATCCGGACAACTCTCGCCCGCCTCATAATTTATTTGCGTGCGGCGCTTCACCCCGCCAATTTCGGCGATTTTATCCTGGGTCAGTCCTAAACGCTTTCGCTCTTCTTGTAGTCTTTTAATCATCCACAAACCATTAATCAAAAAATAAATTGCAAAGCGCAACTATTTGCACAATAATAATACCATACACGAACAAAGGACCTACCAAGCACGTACAAAGCACGTACCAAACACGCCCCATACACATATTAATCGAGGTTATAAATGAAAGCAAAGTCAGCCGAGCAAATCAAAGCCGATTTAGTCAATAACGGCATTACCGTCTCCCAGTGGTCACGCGACAATGACTTTAATCCCCGCGAAGTGTCGCGAGTGCTCAACGGCCAGATCAAAGGTCGCCACGGCAAGAGTCACCTGATCGCCGTAGCCCTGGGACTTAAAGTTCCCTCTAACCTATCTGCCGCTTAGGAAATTACTATGGACAGTGTCATCGCCTATAACCCACAAGCCATTAACGGCGAATACACTTACAGTAAATATAGTGTATTAGCGCGCAAATACGAGCGACCCTTATTATTAAGCATGAAAATTAAGCAAATAATTGCCCTCTCCCTTTTAGGCTTGGCCTTGGCTAATACGGCTAACGCGGGACTGGTTCCCACCACTATTAGCAAAATTGATGGTGTTTCTACTATTCCGTTAGCCATAGATTGGCGATTTAGCGACAGGGGGTTAACCGTCAATGTTGCCGCTGTTAATGGAGGTTACCAATTAACGGCCAGGGGCGCGGGTAATGTTACTTTAAACGGCCCTTCACCCGACACGGCCTCTTACGCAGGCACTTTAACCGGAACGGGTTATTCGCTGACGGCTAATTTTGATAGCAACAGTCAGTTTGTTTCGACAGGCAGTTTATTTACTATCACCGGTAATCTGGCTTCAGCACCGGTTGGTTCAACCGGAACACCCGAAGGATTGCTGTACTCGGCAAATCTTACCAGCTTTGGCAAGGATGCCAGTCAGGCGGCTATCGCCTTTACTACGGTATTTAACGATTCCTGGTCCAATCAGCCGATGTTTACCGGCGGTTCAAAAGGCGAAATTGTTTATCTCTTTGATCAAGTTGGCTTGGGAACGGGTTATGGCCGTTTAAGCGCATTAATCAGTGCGCTTGGAGCTAACAATCTCGGTTCTGTAGTGGGCAAAAATTATACGGCCATTGAGTCCATTGCAACCGTTCCTTTACCCTTGCCGGCTGTATTGTTTGGTACCGGTTTAACCGCCTTGTTGGGGTTAGGTCGCAAACGTCGCGCTATGGCACAATCAATCTAAGCATCAGAAATTACTGGATATATTATTATGGCTTCAATAAATGGCACAACAGGTAAAGACAACAAAACCCCTACTGACATCAACTCAGCTGATATTGTTTATGGTTTAGACGGTAACGACACCATCAACTACGCGACCAGCGTTGCTGACAACGATTTGATTGGCGGCAATGGTGATGATGTAATTACGGGTGGTGCAGGCAGTGACACTCTGACGGGCGATGCCGGCAATGACCAACTAAACGGTGGCGCAGGGATTGATACCCTGCTGGGTGGTGATGGTTTAGATACCCTTAATGGCGGCGCAGACGATGACAATCTGGATGGCGGTGCAGGCAATGACACTTTAACCGGCGGTACTGGTGCAGATTGGTTTTCTGTTAGCGCAGGCACCGACACCATCACTGATTTGGGTAATGGCGTTGATATACTGTCTGTCTTAAGCGGCGCAACCGCCAATGTTACTGTTGCTAAAGCCTTTACGGCCGACGATCAAACAATAAATAATGGCACTGTCAATCTGACCACTGCCGATTTTGCTGTGGATGTTTCTGCAGCAACAGGCACTTCCGGCTTTAACATCACCAGTACCGGCTCAACGGGCAACACCCTAACGGGTTCGGTTCATGATGACAAACTGACCGGTGGTGCAGGAAATGATATTTTAAAAGGCGGCGCTGGAAATAATATACTGGACGGTGGCTTGGGTATAAACACAGCAATCTTCGACGGCCCTTCCACAGATTATACGTTAGTTAAAGCCCCTAGCTATGTCTTGGTGACTCATAAAATCACTAAAGAAACAAACAAACTGTATTCCGTTAATAACCTAGAGTTCACAGATAAAACTGTTGCCGTTATTAACAAGGCACCTGACGGTACAGTGACCATCTCAGGTACTGCAACACAAAACCAAACACTAACAGCTACCAATAGCTTGGCGGATGACAATGGCCTGGGCACTATCAGTTACCAATGGCTGGCAAACGGCAAGGCCATTACCGGCGCAACAGCTTCAACATTGACGTTGGATCAGGCACAAGTAGGCAAGGCGATAACCGTCCTAGCCAGCTACACCGATTTGCTGGGTACCGCTGAAAAGATAACCAGTTCGGCAACAGACAATGTGGTCAATATAAATGACCTGCCTACCGGTACAGTCACCATCACCGGCACAGCTTCGCAAAACCAAAAGCTGACGGCGGCCAATAGCTTGGCGGATGTTGACGGTCTGGGTAAAATTGCTTACCAATGGCTCGCAAACGGCACGGACATTAGCGGCGCAACGGAATCAACACTGACTTTAGGTCAGGCACAGGTGGGCAAGGCAATCACAGTTAAAGCCAGCTATACCGATCTACTGAGCACACTTGAAAGTGTAAGCAGTACGCCGACCATAGATGTAATTAATGTCAATCATGCGCCGACCGGTAAAGTCACTATTACCGGCACAGCTTCGCAAAACCAAACGCTGATGGCGACCAATAGCTTGGCGGATGTTGACGGCCTAGGTAATATTGCTTACCAATGGCTAGCAAACGGCGAGGCCATTAGCGGCGCAACGACTGCAACACTGACGTTAGGTCAGGCACTGGTGGGCAAAACCATCACGGTTCAAGCCGCCTATACCGATGATCTGAATACCGCTAAAAGTGTAAGTAGTACGCCGACCACCGCTGTAAAGAACGTAAATGATTCGCCGACCGGCACAGTTACCATAACCGGCGACGCGATTCAAAACCAAACGCTGACAGCGACCAATAACTTGGCGGATGTTGACGGTCTGGGTAATATTGCTTATCAATGGCTGTCCAACGGCACGGCCATTAAAGGTGCAACGGCTTCAACATTGACGTTGGGTCAGGCACAAATAGACAAGTTAATCACAGTTAAAGCCAGCTACACCGATTCGCTGGGTACCGCTGAAAAGATAACCAGTTTGGCAACAACCAAGGTGGTCCATATAAATAATCTGCCTACCGGCACAGTCACCATAACAGGTATTGCAAAGCAAAACCAAACGCTGAAAGCAGCCCATAGCTTGGCGGATGTCGACGGTCTGGGTAAAATAATTGCTTACCAATGGCTGGCAAACGGCACGGCCATTAGCGGCGCAACGAAATCAACACTGATTTTAGGTCAGGCACAGGTGGGCAAAGCCATCACGGTTAAAGCCGCCTATACAGATAAACTGAATACCGCTGAAAGTGTAAGTAGCGCTGAAACTCTCCCAGTAGCCCATGTTAACGATGCACCTGTTCTTATAACGCCTGCTTCTAAAACTTATACCGATACTGCTTTTGACGATACCTTTGCTCCCTACACCGGCTCATTAAGTGCCAGTGATATTGATAACGATATCTTAACTTACGGCATCACCGGCGGTAATGATAATGGCCAAGGGGGAGTCGCCAAGGAAAGTGCTTATGGTACATTGACCGTGAACAAAGCGACGGGCGCTTATAGCTTTGAGCCTAACGATGCCGCCATTGAAGCGTTAAAAGCAAAGGCAAGCACCCCCTTTACGGTGACTGTATCAGATGCTTCGACAAGTAACAGTAAAATACTGACTATTAACATTGTACAACTAGGCACTACCGAATCTACCGGTAACGACAAATTGACTGGCTCAGCCAACGATAACAAATTTGATGGTTTGGCGGGTAATGACACCATCTCTGGTTTAGGGGGTAACGATAACATTCTGGGTGGGTCCGGCAACGACATCCTCACCGGCGGTTTAGGCACCGACATACTGACGGGCGGTACCGGTAAGGATACTTTTGACTTTAACGCCAGCACTGAAAGCGCAGTGGGTTCAGCTAGTGACATAATCACCGACTTTAACCACAGCGAAGTTGACAAGATTGATTTGGCCGGTATTGACGCCAATAGTATTAAAAAAGGTGATCAGGCTTTTACTTATATAGTTGACGGGGCTTTCACCGGTGTAGCCGGTCAGTTGAATTATATCAATGGCATTCTTTCAGGTGATACCAATGGTGATAGTCATGCTGATTTTGAAATTGCCATTACCTTGGTAGGTAGCCCTTCACTCGTCAGCGCGGATTTTGTGCTGTAAAACAAGCTATAAGAAGCACAGGGATGTGCAGCCTTGATAGTATCTTTTCGTATTACTCGATGTTTAATTTTTTGGCGTCCTGATCCTTGAAAAATCATCCGACAGCGCAGCACTGTAGCGAAGGTGTCGGTTGAATCAGCCTAAATCTCTCTCAACCATATGCTTGCCAGAAGGCATTAACTGAAAAACATCGCCAACATGTTCAGTCAATTCTTTTTGTTTATCCGCAGGGTTCTGATGCGCTATCAACGTTTTGATAAATTCGAGCAATACCGCCATCTCTGACTTTCTTTGTAGGCTGCCTAAGTTATACGCGGGCAGTTTTTTTATATGCGGGCCGTCTGCTCTGTGTGAAGGAGGAGGAGGAGGAGG
>CAIUYS010000165.1 GCA_903903365.1 uncultured Methylococcaceae bacterium | reverse complement strand
TATTGCTCGATGCCCAACCAGAATCGACGCTGTTCCCGCCATTCCAGGTATATGTCGCAGCATTAACACCCTGTGGAGCTAATGCTACTCCTAAAGCTAAACCAATCGCGGCACGCAATTTCCAGTTTACAGATTGCGATATTATAGAGACCGCTTGCATTTCTTTTGTATTTGCTTTCATTTTAAATTTCCGTTATCAATTGGTCGTCTGAATTACAAGCGGATGAAACGTAACGCATCAAACAATCAATAACTTACAGAGAAAAATGAGGGTAAGTTGTTGATAATTGGCGGCCTGTATGTAATCACTTACAAGTCTAGTTTCTTAGATAGGAAATTCAAGGTTGATATGGTAAAAAAATACGAAGTAGGGCAACTCGCAATAAATAAATCTCCACACGCATCGAAATTAAGCTTTGTAGGAATCATTAAGGCGTAGGCGCTCCAGAATAAGGCAACGATTAGGGGTATTTATCGCGAGTTACCTAATTAATTAATTAGGTTAGCAATTATTGTTACAAAAAATTGACTATATATACAAATCTGTACATATAGATATTTAAAATCATGGAGTTGTCATTTTAACCAACCAAAAAGAAACGACCCTGAACCAATGTACAATTTATTGAGTAATTACTAAATTTTGTTAATGTAGTACATGCGATTAGCTAATTTTAGCCCGTCCAGATTATCAACAAGAGCTTGCTGATTGCGCAGAATGGCGTTGATTATTTTTGATCAGGATATGTTGAATTGCGAGGGGGATTTGCTTAGAAAATGCGAAATTGTATTATAGACAACGTGTATCTATTTTTGAAAGTTACTGGTACCTATAACTTTTACCGAGGCAATTCGCAAAAAATAAACTGCCACAAATTCCGGTTATAAATAGGTTTAATCTGTAGCGGTTTATTTATTGCGAATAGTCTTACTTCTTAATCTAGAAAGTAATGCCTTGATTTTAAATGATTTTTATATCGGCCCGGTTGAATCCAAATTTAGGCCCCAACACGTTATAAAATAAGCGTTGGGGCTATTCGTTTAGATAACTGATTTAGCCTGAAGATCGGCATGATATGAAGACCTGACCATGGGCGCACTGGCGACTTGCTTAAATCCCAGTTGCTTTGCAAAAGCGCCATAGTCATTGAATTGTTGCGGCGTGATATAACTTTTGACAGGTAAATGTGCCTTGGTGGGCTGTAAGTATTGGCCCAGTGTCAGCATTGAACAACCATGCGCCAATAAATTCCTCATCACCTGGTGTACCTCTTCCTGCTCTTCACCGACCCCCAGCATAAGTCCCGATTTGGTAGGCGTTTGTGTTTGCGCTTTACCATATTTGCCCAGCAACTCCAAAGAACCCAGATAATCGGCACCCGGACGGACTTGTTTATAAAGCCTTGGAACTGTTTCCAGATTATGGTTAAACACGTCACAGGGTTCTTTAATCAGAATCTCTATGGCTTTATCAATACGACCACGAAAATCCGGAACCAAAATCTCAATTTTTGTAGACGGTGTTTGCTCGCGAATTTTTTTTATACATTCGGCAAAATGCGCGGCGCCACCGTCTCTTAAATCATCCCGATCGACCGAGGTGATAACCACATATTTTAAGGCCATTGCCTGTATGGCATCGGCCAGATTTTGCGGTTCGTCTTTATCCAGTGCCAGCGGTTTTCCATGTGCCACATCGCAAAAAGGACAACGGCGGGTACACAAATCGCCCATAATCATGAAGGTAGCGGTGCCGTGCTGAAAACACTCGGACAAGTTTGGGCAGGCCGCTTCTTCACAAACCGTATGCAACTTATGCTCACGCAACAGGTCCTTGATTTTTTTAATCTCGTCACTGGCGGAAAGCTTTACCCGTATCCATTCAGGTTTGCGTAAAACCGTGTCGGACACTTCAACTTTTATCGGGATACGTGCGAGTTTTTTAGCGCTACGCTCGTGAGATTCAGGCGTTGATCGTGAAGGTGCTTGATTAGTCATGTTTATAATGCCGTAGTGATAGCCTGAATAACAGAGTTTGCCAGTTGTGCGGTGCTAATAGTCACACCCAAATCAGACAGTTGCGTGACTTTAAGGTCTGAATAACCGCAAGTATTAATATGATCGAAAGGACCCAAATCCATGTCATTATTGAGACTGAGGCCATGGTAGCTACAGTTTTTTTTAATCCGTAAACCGATAGAGCCGATTTTTTTGTCATTGACATAAACACCTGGCGCATCCGCTTTGGAATCAGCACTAATGCCATGGTCGGCTAAAGTGTTAATCATCGCTTGTTCCAGAAGGGTAACTAGTTGACGTACGCCCAGATTGAGACGTTTAAGGTCCAGTAACGTATAAATGACCACTTGCCCAGGGCCATGATAAGTGACTTGCCCGCCCCTGTCTGAATTAATCACCGGAATGTTGCCGGTATTTAATAAATGCTCACGCTTGCCACTTAACCCCAAGGTATAAACGGGGGGGTGTTCGACTATCCAGATTTCGTCCGGTGTTTCTGCGTTGCGTTCTTGAGTGAAGCATTGCATAGCCTGCCAGCTGGTTTCATAATCCTGCAATCCCAAGTTACGTATCGTTAACATTAATCGCGTTTATATTTGTTCAAATATTGATGCTAAACGGTTCGGTTGTTGGAAGGACAACTATAACGGGATTGCCTTACAAAGCCATCAAAACATGAGGGTGATCAGTTAGATCCTGATAAATGGCATCCAGTTGTTTCTTGCTGGAGGCTTCTATGATGACGGTTATGGCAATAAAATTACCGTCTTTGCTGGGGCGCGTAGTAACGGCATCCGCTTTAACATCAGGCGCATGACGACGCACAATTTCTATCACCAACAAATCCAGATCCATGTCGGCTTTACCCATGGCTTTAACCGGAAATTGACAAGGGAATTCAAAAAAGGTTTGTTCGCTCATAATCAGCGCTTGTTTGTAAGCCTGAAAAATATGCTGCATGGCTTGCCATACCGGGCCAGGTTTTCCGTCTGACACACTTTTGGAATCGAGCTCAACAACGGGAATAATTTCACGGGTAGAGCTGGTGACCCAAATTTCGCTGGCGGTTTGTAGCGCAGTAAAAGGGATTTTGTCTTCACTGCAAGGGATGTTGTTTTTTCGTGCAAGCTCCAAAATTACATCACGGGTAATGCCGGGTAAAATGTCGTTGCCTTTAGGTGGGGTACACAAAACGCCATCAATTACTGCAAAAACATTACTGGCCGCACCTTCAATCACATAACCGTCTTTTATCAAAATGGCTTCGGCGCAACCTTGGTCTATGGCTTCTTGCCTGTGCAGAATATTGCCCAGTAGCGTGATG
>CAIUYS010000164.1 GCA_903903365.1 uncultured Methylococcaceae bacterium | reverse complement strand
TGCCTGATACGGCATGTTCCGGAAGGGTAACGTCCTGAAAATAAGCCGCTTTTAAGTGTTCAAACTGATCAGGTTCCAGTCCCAGATAGTCGGGCAAAACGCCTTGCCCGGCACACCAACTGGCGACCATACAGGCCAACCATTCCTTATTAGGCGATTCTATAAGGGCTGGCGATAACCGGGAATAGAAGGGTTCCCGGTTATTCAGAAGTTGGAGTGCCATGGACATGATTAATATTCGACCAGAATATCTTCGTCTCTGACGATCATCTGACAAGCCAATCGCCAGGGCGAAGGCAGGTCATCGACAATCATTTGTTCCATTTCTTCTTTGCTGATTTTGCCGCTGACGCGCAAGACGTCTTTTTCCTTTTCTGTTAAAGGGCCGCCCATGCGTTGATGCTTTTGGTCGACGCTGCTGACTTTTACCAAACAGGTGCCACATTCGCCATCCTGGCATTCATAACTGATGGGGATTTTGTTTTCCCGCGCCAGTTTCAATAGTGTTTCTGTATGGCTGCCTGCTACGGCATAGACGGTTTTATCCCGGTATTCGGGACTTGAAAAAGTAATTAAAGCCATGATTTTCTCCTTATTTATTATGTGTCGTCGCATAGTTTCCCTCTTGGAAAAAGAGGGGGGTAGGGGAGATTGTTTAAATCAACCTCTCCTCATCAATCCCCCCTTTTTTTAAGAGGCAAGTGAATAACTGATGCCATTTTTTAAACCGGTTTGACTCTAATAGTCCCACCCAGAACTTGTGCCTGACAGGCCAATCGATTATGTTTTCCGGCCATATTTTCGCGCAGGATTTTATCTTCCAGTACCGACGCTTCGGTTAGATTGTCCCAACCTTCAGTGATTTTGGTAATACAAGTTCCACATTCGCCTTCACGGCAACCGTAAACAATACCTGAGCCCACTTTTTCTGAAATTTCAATCAGCCGGGTGCCTGCCGGTGCGTTAACGGTAACGTTTATATCTTCAAAGGTAATTGACGCTTTCGCCATTTCTATTCTCCTGTTGTGTTAAAAATTGTTAAGCAAGATCAGCTATATCTATTACTTTAGCTTGCCTTAAACCCATTAGATCTTGGGCCATTTCATGCCCGAATTCTCGACAGGTCTGAATTTCTTCCTCTGTCGGAATTAACTTGATGCGTATGCCCGGAATGGGCACACGCAACTTGAGTCCGCGCAAGCGATCCTCAACCATTTTTACCCCTTCGCCAGTCCAGCCATACGAGCCAAAAACGCCGCCCAGCTTTGACTTTAGATTGATAACCACTAAAGAAGATAATAAATCCCACACCGGTTTAACCGCATCGCCATTGATGGTGGGTGTGCCAAACAGGATGCCGTCAGCGCCTTCTATCAAATCGACAAACGGCGCTATTTCACTGCCTTCCAAGTCATATAAAGAGACGCGGACATGTTCAACAAGCATCGCGCCTTCATAAATCGCTTCGGCCATGCGTCGGGTGTTGCCATAAGAACTGATATAAAAAATCAGCAGGGTTTTTTCGCCTGCGCTGATTTCGCTTTGCATGGCAGACCGCGATAATTCGTGATAGCGCTGCACATAGCGTTGCGGTTTGTCACGCAATAACGGGCCATGGGCAGGCAAGATAGCAGTCAACGGTAGCGGCTCAAGCAACACCAGTGCCCGATTAACGTAGTCTTTAAAGGGTCGCATGATGTGGGCATAGTAATATTCAAACGAAAAGCGAAAGTCGCCGACAACATCGTTAAATAAGCGAACATCACAAAAATGGCAGCCAAACACATCACCTGAAAACAAGGTTTTTTCTTCGATTAAATAGGTGCATTGCGTATCGGGCCAATGTAAATACGGGGTGTGAAAAAACGTCAGGTTTCTGTCGCCTAAAGACACGGTGTCACCCGTGATAACCGGTGTAAAATCAAAAGCATCCTGCTTTAATAAAGCCTTAAGCATGGATTGGGCTTTCTGGGAAATATACACGCGGGCTTGTGGCGCCCGGCGCATCAGTTCAGGTAACGCGCCGGTGTGGTCGGGTTCTAAATGATTTAAGACGATAACTTTAATTTCGTCATAACGCGCCACCGATTCCAAGCGGGCAAAAAAATCATTGGCAAAGTTTTCTTTTACCGTATCAATTACCGCGACACCTTCGCTGCCTCTAACGATATAGGCGTTGTAAGTGGTGCCATTGGCCGTTTTTAAAATAATGTCAAAGTTGCGTAAATTAGGATCCAGCGCACCTATCCAATGCACCCGTTCCGATAACGCAACGGCCTGTGGCAAGCCATCCAGCGTTAATACGGGTAACTTACTCATGACTGCAACTGGCTTGGTCATGGGTTCTGGGGCAACTTTCCAGATCTGAAATAACCTCCGATTCAGATAAGCCTATCCAGTTGTCAACGGCTTGCTGATCAAATCCTGCCATCAAGTTGCCGCCGACTTGCATTAACGGGCGACGAATCAACAACGGATTTTTCAGCATCAGCGCCAAGGCTTCTTGCTCTGTTTGGGCTTCAGGGTCAATCTCGCCGTGTTTGATGGCGGGTGCACTGTAATTAAACCAATCCCTTACCGCCATTGCACCAAAGAAAGCCCGCAGGCGTTCTGTCTGCCAGTTTTCAGTCAATAAATTTTTGGCAATAACCTGATGACCCGCTGCCGCCAACAGTTTCTTTTGCCGGGTGTTGTTGATACATCCTGGTTTTTCGTAGAAAGTGACAGTAGCCATCAGTGGTGTCCTGGGTTAGTGGGACTGTAATTCAGCCATGGCTTCAGCCATTTTTTCCGGCGGAATACCCGTTAAAGAGCCGGGTGGGTTAATCGCGATCCCAAACGAATCCAGAATTGCGCCTTCTATCGGACAAATACTGGCACATTGAAAGACCGGAAAATCACCTTCGCATTCGGTGCATTTTTTGGCATCCACCAAAAAATGCGGTTTGGCCTCATAGATAGCATGGCTGGGACAAACCGGCTCACAGGCAAAACAATTAACGCAAGACTCAATAATTTTTACTGCCATAACAGACTCCTGAAGCAGGGTGGGCAACGCTTTATCTGCCCACCATTTAACTGTAAATAAGGTGGGCAAAAATGCGTTGCCCACCCTACATTAATTAGGCACTTGCCCTGATGGCTTCAGGAATTGAATCCAACTTGCCTGCTGCCGCCATTTCTTTATAAACTGCCAGAACGGCTTCTTCGATGGGTTCCATGGCATGTTCACCGTTGGGCGCGATGCCCGCCGCTTCCAGTTGTTCCCACGGTTCATAACCGACTTTGGAGCACAGAACCGCTTCGCAGCCGGCCAAGGCACGGATGGTTATTTGCAGGGTCGTTTCACCGTCGCCGCAAGTGCTATCGCCGCCACAATATTGATCGGCTTTGCGATGACTGATAAAACGCACACCGTCTGGCGAGGCTTCATAAATCAGGAATTCTTTGGCATGACCAAAGTGCAGGTTGATCACACCTTGGCCATTAGTGGCGACGGCCATTAATACCGGACGTGTGGTTAGCTTGGGTTCTTGTTTATGTTGCCGGGCTTTTTCCGCTTTTTCCAAACGTTTGCTGTCCATTTCTGCCTGTATGGCTTGATGAATCACTTTGCGCTTTTCCATTGCCGCTGCATAATCAATTTCCATATCCTCAATTTTATCCAGCGTAAATTCATCACCACGATCTTCGCCCAACATGCCCACCGCATCGGCACGACATTGGCGGCAATGACGCATCATGTTCATATCGCCGGAACAGCTGTCTTGCAGGTCTTGCAGTTCTTCGGGAGTAGGGCCGCGTTGCCCCATCACGCCATAAAAGGTGCCGTGTTCGGCTTCTGCAATTAAAGGCATCACGTTGTGCAGGAAGGCACCTTTGGATTTAACCACTTTACTGACTTCTGCCAAATGCTGGTCATTGACACCGGGAATCATCACTGAATTGACCTTTACCAAAATGCCTTTGGCAATCAACATTTCCAGACCTTTTTGCTGTTGTTCAATCAGAATTTTCGCGCCTTTTATGCCTTTAATGCGTTTGTTTTTCCAGAATATCCACGGATAGATTTTTGCGCCAATTTCAGGGTCAACGCAATTAATGGTGATGGTGACATGATCGATATTGTGCTTGGCTAACTCGTCTACTGCATCTGGCAGAGCCAAACCGTTAGTTGAGACGCACAATTTAATATCCGGCGCTTCTTGGCTTAAACGCCTAAAAGTTTCAAAAGTACGTTCGGGATTTGCCAGCGGGTCACCGGGGCCGGCAATACCCAACACGGTCATTTGCGGAATATTGGCCGCCACCGCCATGGTCTTTTTAACCGCTTGATCGGGCGTTAACAATTCTGAAACCACGCCGGGACGTGACTCTTTGGGGGTTTGATATTTGCGGTTACAGTAATGGCATTGGATATTACAGGCTGGTGCCACGGCGACGTGCATACGGGCAAAGTAATGATGCGCGTCTTCTGAATAACACGGATGATT
>CAIUYS010000163.1 GCA_903903365.1 uncultured Methylococcaceae bacterium | reverse complement strand
ATCCTGCGGACTGCCCTTTCGCTTCCAGTTGCTCTCCACCCCATTTCACAATGACGCAGTTACTTTCAGCTACGACGTTATGGCTTACGCCGACAGGGACTTTCACCCTGTTGATAAGTTGCCCTTGTGGGCGCACGAGGACAACGCGAGGGCGCTGAATACTTATTTACAAACGAGCCAATAATTCCGCCTTCTTGGCGCTGTATTCGGAATCCGTCAAAATGCCTTTATCTTTCAGATTAGCCAATTTTTCAAGTGCACCGAAAATATCTGCGTCCTGAATAATTTCCTGGGTATTAACAGGGCTGGGTTGAACATACGCAGGGGCTGGTTGGACGTAGACGGGTTCTGGTTGGAATTGAATCGGTGCTTGATAGGGTACGTTGTCGATAGAAATAATGGGCAACGATCCAACATCGACCAGTCCGTATTGACTGGTAAAGGTAATCGATCCGCCTATCGATTGCTGCTGGGAAAAACCGCCAATCTGATGATCCAAGGTATCGTATAGCGTTACTTGTCCATTGACGTCGATAGCCAGTCTGTGAATATTGGCAAAATAAGCGTAACGCACGTTATTTTGAGAGCCGGTGCTGGTTGGAAATTGCAGTCCGACAGGCCACCAGTTTCCGGAACTACCGGCCGGTGGCGGTACAAACAAGCTAACCGGGCCAGTGGGGCCGGAGCTGTTTTGTTGCTGCTGTCCGCCGCCAAAGTTATTTTGTTGCTGATTGCCTTGGCTCTGCGACTGAAAACTGCCGGTTTGAATAAGATCCGGTTGATTGGCAATTAGATTCGCGAGCTCTTGACACAGTCCACTGACTGAGTTTTTTAAGCCATTATTGAACATATCGCCCAACATAATCATGCCGCCCCTCATCCATTGGCCGGAACCGCCAAATTCACGATGATTAAATTGGGCCATGGAACCGTTGCCGTTGATGACCGACAGCAACATGCTGAAGACGGCATCGGGACTAAAATTATAACGTTGTGCAATGTTGTTGATTATTTGCTGGCCTTCCGGCGTGAGCTGTTTCATTGGAAATATCCACTTGGTTAAGATGAGGGGAGGGGGTACAAAGGATTAATCAGCAGCGGTAGCGCTTACAAAACAGATTGTTGACTGATTTTAATAGACAGCAGTGTAAATGAAGCGCCTGTTAAAAGCACTTTAAATCTCAACTTGCCAGACGTGTAGCCGTTAAAGAACCGGTGCTGCCACTTTTTTAATCCTCCTTGTTTAGCACCCTTTCAGTGCAAGGGTTTCAGTTAAAACCAACTTGGTGCAAATAATACCGGTATAAGCTCTTTTTTTAGCCTTTATACGGCTAAATTATCCGCTAGACTCATCCCATGCCAAGCCCATAGACACTAAAAATAAGGCATTATTTACCGAATAAAAGACAAATCAGTCCGTATCAAGCGGCAACGGTTGTTAATATCATTAATGGCATAATACATGCATGATATCTTTCTTATAAAATTAATAGATCACTAAAAATAGATGCCTTGCAGCCCATGAAACTAAATGATTCACACGACAAACTTGACGCTTACTACCAGCAGGTTCAAGGCATTATTCTTAACAGACAGGATTGGGTCAGTGGTTTGCTGCCTGCCAGTACCGCCGTTACTGTCCATGGCAATTACACCGATGCCTGGGTAAGGGATAATGTTTACAGTATTCTTGCGGCATGGGGTTTGGCGCTGGCTTATCGGCGTGTGGATGAACAACAGGGACGCACTTACGTTTTGGAGCAAAGTGTTGTCAAGTTGATGCGCGGCTTGTTAACGGCAATGATGCGGCAAGCGCCGAAAGTTGAAAAATTTAAGCAATCCCAGAATCCGTTGGATGCCTTACATGCAAAATACGACACCAAATCCGGCGGGAGTGTGGTGGGCGATGATGAATGGGGGCATTTACAACTGGATGCGACCTCTTTGTTTTTGTTGATGTTGGCGCAAATGACGGCCTCCGGTTTGCGTATTGTCTTTACCATTGATGAAGTCAATTTTGTGCAAAATCTGGTTCACTATATCAGCCGCACTTACCGTACTCCCGATTATGGTATCTGGGAGCGTGGCCACAAGATTAATCATGGCATTGCCGAGTTAAATGCCAGTTCCATTGGTATGGCTAAAGCGGCGCTGGAAGCGTTGTCCGGCTTTAATTTGTTTGGCAAAGACGGTGGACAGGCTTCTGTTGTACATGTCATTAGTGACGACATTGCCCGAACCCGCATTACCCTGGAGTCGCTGTTACCCAGAGAATCCATTTCTAAAGAGGTGGATTCAGCGGTTCTTAGTATCACCGGATTTCCGGCTTTTGCGGTTGATAATCAGGCTATTCGCGCAAAAACAGAAGCACTGGTTTGCGAAAAACTGGAAGGCCGTTATGGTTGTAAACGCTTTTTGTTGGATGGCCATCAAACCGTGATAGAAGACAGCCAGCGTCTCCATTACGACCCGCATGAACTTAAACAATTTATGGCGATTGAATGTGAATGGCCGTTGTTTTTTACGTATTTACTGCTTAATAATTTATGTGCAGGGAATGACGAAGCGGCTTTGCTTTATCGCCAGAAACTGGAAGCTTTACTGGTTGAGCAAAATGGACAGCATTTATTACCCGAGCTGTATGTGGTGCCGCTGGATTTGATTGCCGCAGAAAAATCCGATCCACACAGTCAGGAGCGGATTCCCAACGAAAATATACCGTTGGTTTGGGCGCAAAGTCTGTTTATGTTGGGTTGTCTTATTCAGGATGGACTGCTCAGTTGTGACGATATCGATCCTTTGGGGCGACACAAAGTCGTTAAGAAAAATCAGGATTGCAAGCTGCAAATACAGTTATTGGCTCAGGATGAAAGTGTACAGAATCACTTAAGGGACTACGGAATTGCCACGCAAACTCTTGCTGAAATAGCCCCCATTCAAATAAGGGAAGCCAGTGAACTGGCCGAGGCTTATACGCATGTCGGCAGAAATGACCGTATCGGCTTAAGCGGTCGGCCACTGAGGCAGTTGCGGACCTTGGCAACCTCCAAAATGTATAATTTGGCAGGTGAGCCATTGCTTTTTTTACCGCAATGTCTCAGTCAAAAAGGTTTTTATCTGGCTCTGGATAACCGCTTGCTTATTCAGCGGTTGCGTCTGGAATTGTCGTATATTTATAAGCATTGGGACAGACAGGGTAATCCTTTGTTGGTAATGACGATAAAACAAAATATGTTGGACAGTCATCATTTTGAAGTGCTGATTGAATTTATCAAAGAACTGCAACAAGGTTTATCGCAAGGTATCGCTTTACAACTGGGGACACTGTTGGATTTTGCAGAAACGGCCAGTCATGAAAAAATTAACTATTTGCATGATTTTCAATTCTCCAAGGCCTCTTGGGAAGAAAGCATTAGACCCTTTTTTGAGACATTACCTTTAAATACCGCGCCATCAGCACCGTTGGATACGCTATTATTAACAGAATGGGAGATTTCATCCGATGAAGTGCTTATCGGCCAACTAAAAACCAACACCAATCTTTATGCCCAACTGGAAGCATTAACCTTGCTAAGTCTTCGGCATGGGTTGGATTACCAACCCGATTTAAGGGCGACGCCGGATACGATTGCTTGTGTGGGTGACTTGCTTGAAGAAGTTTATGAGCGGGCTGGCGATCAACATGACTGGACGATTGTTAGGCGCTGTGCCGGTTTACTGGGCAAATATGATATTAATCTGGAACAGGCCGCCACCGAAATACTGGTTCGTCAACACGCACTCACTTTAGGTCGCGCTTACAGTGGCAAGGCAACGTTGACGCGCCCTGCCGATTCTTCAGAAATTTTGCAGCTTATCCGTATTTATAATACCGAGGCCAGTGAGCGTATTATTATTCAGGAATTGATTCTTTATTTAGGGATGTTAATTAAAGCCAATCCGGAATTATTCATCGATATGCACACGATAAGAGTGGGGCACATTCTGCAATTGCTTATCGTCAGACAAAAACGCGAATCGGGTTGTGGCACCTTGGATCAGGCTTTTAACGAAATTCTTTCTTTGCCGCCTTATCAAGTGTCCAAAAAATTAAAGGAAACTCTGGAAGACTACAGTAATACCGAAGACCAACTGGATTTGGCTGAAACGCTGCACTATGAAGGCGATTGCCGTAAACTGACCAGTGCCCGTTTTTTAAACAGCATGAACCCCAAAGACTCCGGAGACATTGTCGATTGGTATCAATGGCGTGAACAGCAGGGCAGTGTTGGCCGGGAAAATAAGGCTTTTTATGCCAGTGTTTGGGATATACTGCATCATTGCAAAGGCTTGATGATGGGTGGCAAACTCAACAGCAAAAATAGGCTGGATAGCGAGAATACCCTGTCTCAGATGACCGCAGGTGAACAAAGCTTTAAGTTACACGTCAATCATTTGCTTAACAAAATTCAAGCGCCCGTTTATCGACAACTAACGGTAGAAGCTTTAAAAGCAATGGCGTCTATTTTTAGGGATAATGGTTCTTTACATATTGACGATACCTTATTAACCGATATTATTATCGGCCATGCCGTCAGAATTAGCTGGTTACAAGATCATCCCGAAGACCTGGAAAATTATGAAGAAGTTACGTCCTTGGCATGGCAGGCTTTTTATCAATTACCACCTCATAAAGTTGCCAATGGCATTCTTGATGCTTTAATATATTTACTTGACCCTAATTAAAGGACTTTACCGTGATACTAGCAGGCGATATAGGCGGAACAAAGACGGTATTATCCCTCTTGCTTAGAGAACCCAACGGCGTGTTGACCTGCTTGCAGGAACAAACCTACCCCAGCCAACAATACCCAAAATTTGATGATATTCTAAAGGCCTTTTTGCCCGCCGATGTGGCTATCGAATCGGCCTGTTTTGGTGTAGCCGGGCCGGTTGTTAATCAACGTTGCCAGACAACCAATTTACCGTGGTTGCTGGATGCCTCGGCGCTAAAAATAAAACTGGGCACCTCAAAAGTAAAACTGCTCAATGATCTGGAAGCCATGGCATTGGGCATGTTGTATCTGCCTGAAGACGATTTGATTGAGTTAAATCCCGATGCAGAAACCCAAACCGGCAATATTGCCGTGATAGCCGCTGGCACAGGCTTGGGCGAAGCCATTCTTTATTGGGATGGGTGTAAGCATCACCCAATGGCTACCGAAGGCGGCCACTCTGACTTTGCCGCGCAAAACGGCCAGCAGGATTTATTATTGGCTTATCTTAGAAAACAAACGCCTGAGCATGTGAGTTACGAGCGTATTCTGTCCGGTATTGGTTTTAGTCATTTGTATGATTTTCTTTGTGATCAGGGTTTTTCACCGTGTTTTGATGTGCCTGATAACAATAGCAGCATTGATAGAAATGCTGCTATTTCCAAATTGGGTGTTGCCGGTGAAGACGCTTGTTGTGCCGAAGTTGTCAATCTGTTCGTTGCGCTTTATGGCGCAGAAGCCGGCAATCTGGCGTTAAAATCAATGGCTACCGGTGGAGTTTATATCGGCGGCGGTATTGGTCCAAAAATATTGCCGGCCTTACAAAATGGACAATTTATAGACGCTTTTAAAGCCAAAGGCCGCTTTGCACCTTTGTTGGGTAAATTATCGGTAAAATTGTCGTTAAACCCGCGGACACCTTTAATTGGCGCTATTAATTATTTTGGCATAGAGTGAGTTGTAGATTTTTAGAGGTGGCCAAGGTATGTATTTATTGACGAGGCTTTAGGAATTCGCATGATAAGTTAAGCGCAAGTTGTTTAAAAAACTGGAGTGCAATCGCTTCAGCTATTGCCTGTAAAAACAGCTAAAGCGGTTTTACTCCAGTTGACTGCTTAACTTAACGGCATTGGGATGCTATCGTTAGCATCGAAATTATTTATCTGAAAATCTATAACTACTCTTTTTGGTAGGTGCCAATCAGCACAGCCTCACCCAAGATATGTCCTGCCATGGCTTTTTCGAGTTGGGTTTTATTAGGGTTATGCAGATCCGGTAGTTCAATATCCAGAGCGTAGAGTTTATGAAAGTACCGATGCCGACCAATAGGCGGGCAGGGGCCTTTATACCCGGTTTCTTTCCAGTCATTTTTGCCTTGTAGTGTGCCCAAGGGTAAGTCACTTTCAGTGATGGCCTTGGTTAATTCCATGATTGTGGCTGGAATATTATAAAGCACCCAATGTACCCAGGTCATTTTGGGTGCAGCCGGATCAGGTGCATCAGGATCATCAACAATTAATGCCAGACTTTTAGTGTTTTGTGGAAGCTGAGACCAGCTTAACGCAGGTGAATTATCATCACCCTGACAGGTAAACTGTGTTGGAATTTCTCCTTGATGAACAAAATCAGGTGATTTGAGGTTTAAAATCATGGCTTGTTCTCCTTCAGCGGCCAAGGCTGCCGTTATAGTAAAAACGCTAAAAATCAAACAAATTAACCGGGTAATAGAGTACTGATAAATTAAATTCATAAATCACCTGATAATGAATACCTCATGACTTATAAAAATATCACGAAGACACGAAGAAATAAAATTTTCGAAACGACCCAGTAGATATTGGTTTTAAGGTAAGTCGCAAAAAATAATCACCCAGCCTATCGTTCCCACGCTCCGGCGTGGGAATGCCGACAGTGACGCTCCCGCGTCACGCAACGCTGGAGCGTTGCCGGTTGAATTCCCACGCCGGAGCGTGGGAACTAGGCAGATTCTGGGGGTTATTTT
>CAIUYS010000162.1 GCA_903903365.1 uncultured Methylococcaceae bacterium | reverse complement strand
AGTCCGGTATTGTGCAAGACAAACTGACCGGGGAAGCCGGTACCGATGAATATGAAAAATTTTTTACAACCGTCCTGAATAAAGGAGTTTTTTATGAAAATGGTCATTAAGATAGTGCTTATGCTGGTGGTATTTCAGTTTTCCTTGATGTCGTCCGGCGTATCCGCCGAAGTAGCCCACAAACGTGAAAGTTGTCGTGTTTGTGGCATGTATATCGATCAGTACCAAAAGAGCGCCGCCGAACTGATCTACCTGGACGGTAAAAAAGAGTATACCTGCGGTGTAGCCTGTATGCTGCGTGAAGTCGAAGATGCCGGTGGTATCTCCGCTTTTAAGTCGGTACAAGTACATGACTGGGTTTCCGGTAAACTGGTGGACGCGGAAGCGGCCACTTATATTATCGGTAGCCAGGTGATTCCGGACATGGTTCCCAACTACATTGCTTTTGCCAAGCGAGAAGAAGCGGAAGCTTTTATGGCCAAAGAGGGCGGCGAGATAATGGACTTCAAATTTGCCTACCGTGATGTATCGGAGGTAGGAACCACCACACCGTTTCGGATTCGTACCGCAGTAACACCGGGGGCAGGCAATTTTGCCGTTGGCATGGTTTACGGCTACCAGCAAAAAGATAATCTTAAGATTGGTTCGAACAGTAGGGATCCCTCTACCTTCATTAATGAAAATGGAGCGCAGGCAAAAGTTCCGACACAATTACAGATTCAGCAACAAGCCCTGACCTTCAATTATTCGCCCACTGACAACCTTGCGTTATTCGCCAACCTGCCCTGGTTCGAAAAAAGAGCGACCAGTCTACAGCGACCAGCCGGTAATACCAATAATGCAGCAATCCAGGAAAAGGTCGAAAATACCAATGGCTTTGGTGACATTAGCCTTGAAGCGCGCTATAACTTTTGGCACACCATCCGCTGGGATAAGTTCGCCACCGTTTTGCTGGGAACCAGTCTGCCTACCGGCCAATTTAATTTTAAAGATCAAGGTTTTGAACCCGCTGTAGGCCCCAATAGACAAGCAGCATTGATCGGCCAATCGATACCGGGATTGCAACTCGGTAAAGGGACTGCAACTTTCACTGGCGGGTTGCTCTATTCTCAGCGTTGGAAAGAGCTCTGGTTACACACTCAGGTCATGTACAACGCCAACCCTGAAAATAACGACCAATATGCCTTCGGTGACGTTCTTACCGGTGGCATAGCCTTGCACTATACGCCAAGCTACAACTTGATGGTCGGGGTTGAAATGGACGCCAGCAACGCTGCAAAAAACAAGTATATGGGTAATAATATCGGCAATACCGGTGGCACCACAACCAATCTAGCGTTTGTTTCCGACTATCGGTTTATGAATGCCTTTGGTGGAAATTTCAAGTTGCGTGGCTCGATTGGCTTACCGATTTACGAAGATATGAATTACAAAAAGGCCCAGCTTACCGGGACAAATCAGTTGACCCAGGTGCAACTGGGTGATGGCTACTTTGCCAACGTCTCAGTTGTTTGGACCTTCCGCTCCGCGCCAAGCTATTAAGCAGTTATAGCTTGGCTTAGAAGTAAAGCAACATTAAGCTCCCTCTCGTGCTGGAGAGGGTTGCGAGGTTTCAGGAGCTGGGCAATTATGATTAAGCAGTCAACCTTACAATTTCTGATTTGCCTGGCGCTTAGCTTAGCCGGCCAGACCTTTGCTGTTGATTCAGATGAGCTATTGCAACCTGATGACGCTTTTCAATTCACCGCCAAAGTGAATAAAGCAGACTCACTCTTACTGTCTTGGGATATTGCCAACGGTTATTATCTGTATCGCCACAAAATCAAAATTATTTCGCTGACTGACGGAATCAAAGTCAGTGAACCGTCTTTTCCCGCCAACCAAACTAAACACGATAAATTTTTTGGTGAAGTGGACATCTATCGCGATCATCTGGAAATTGAAATTTTGCTTCAGAGGCAACAGCCAGTACTAAACAAACTGATGATGGAAGTCACTTTCCAAGGT
>CAIUYS010000161.1 GCA_903903365.1 uncultured Methylococcaceae bacterium | reverse complement strand
CGGAATGGCCGCAGCGGTGATGGTTTCGCAAGGCTTGCAAGCATACTGTGGACGGATATGACGGATGACAGAAAATCTGGCCGGTTCCACATCCAGTTGCTCTGTGATATCTTCTCTGATAAGGATTAATTCACGACCACAAAGACCGCAGTTGCAGGATTCAGGCTCATGACGTACATCGATGCGAGGCAGATGCTCCGGCAAGGGCTGGCGACCGGCGCGTGAACGGGGTGGTTTGGGCGGACGCGGTGGTGTATTGAGTTGTTCGATTTCGGCTTCGATGGCGGCAATATCGGCACTACAAGCTTCCTCAAACAAATCTTGTTGCACCTGCGACAGAGTTTCGCTTTTCGCTCCGAAACGAATCCGCCGAAGTATAGCCAACTCCAGAATCAGCGCCTGAATTTTAAGCGTTTTGGCGTAAAGTTCAGCCGTGTCCTTTTTGGACTGATCAAGTAACGCCTGAAGCATCGCCGCCACCTTAGTTTTGGCAGTAACTTCAAGATTCAGCGCATCTAGTTCATCGAGTAAATTCATGGGTAAAATTATACCACAAAAACACCATGAAGGCATTGAATTTACAGGGATTTAATGATAATTATCCCCAAAAAAAACAACCGCTATCAGGCTTGTAAATGGGCCGGTGGTTGCGCCGATAAGCGCCGCCAATCCACCCCCGCGACTAACCAATTCCACTCGGCTTGAGTTAGCGAAAAACAGCGTTCCGTAGCCTTCGGCCAGACAAATCGACCTTCGTGTAAACGTCGCTGACACAGCCATACACCCTGACCGTCCCAGCACAGTACCTTGACCCGATTACCTGATTTATTGCGGAACACGAAAGCCGCTCCCGCACAAGGTGTGTGCCCTAAAGCTTGCTGAACATAAGCCGACAGACCGTCAATACCACGACGCATATCCACCGGTTCGACCGCCAGCCATATTTGCGCCGGTGCCGCAATTAATCCAGACATCGTAACAACTCCGCCAGCCATAACGCTGACACCGTTGACGGCAACTCCAGTCGATGTCCTTGGGCAAGTTGTAGTGACATTACTCCAGGCAACGGAGTTTGGATCTGAACAGGAATCAGTGCCGAGAACCCCGCTGTATCCTGAGATCTGAATTTATGTAGTCGACCTGAAAAGGTCTGAGCATTCAGTCCATTCTGCCGACAATAGGCCGCTTGGGATAATCCACTGCACTGCCAAATTTCAATATGATTTTTCCAATGTGCTGATAACGTCATCATTCATCCTCTTTAAAAATGACAAGGATGAATGTTTTTGCTACGGAAAAACAGATGGTTGGGCTGGGCCCTTACAGTCAAGTTAAAAAAACTTGAACACCACGTAAAAATATCAATAAATTAGATAACCAATAGAAGTGTATATGAAACAAAAATGTATTATTTGCTCCGATGCAAAGGGTAAGCGGGGCTGCTTATTAAAGAACATGACGCTTATTTGTCCTCGTTGTTGCGCTGAAATCCGTAATTCGGAATGCGATGGCTGTTCATAT
>CAIUYS010000160.1 GCA_903903365.1 uncultured Methylococcaceae bacterium | reverse complement strand
TTCACTAAGTCGAAAATAATCGTTTTGTTTATGATTATCTACTTCCAAAATTCTTAAACGGCTTTTGAGTTAAGGGTCGCTGGTTATAGCAGAGAGTCGGGGCTTGCAGAAGGATGCTGTTGCTGTAATGAACGAGCTTGCAATAACTGGAAAGCTTTTAGATCTTCTAAATAGTGCTAGCCAATTTTTTAAATAGTCTGAATATGAAGCCTAAAGAAACCTATATCACCAATGAAAAATCAATGAGAGTCAATGAATACGTTAGTTTATATAGGCAAGGATTTATCTGCCTAGTATTGCTATTCCCAACCTTAAGCCATGCCGAAACTTTGGAACAGCTGATTTCCGATGCGTTGCTGGATCATCCCGCCATACAGTCACAACAATCGCAGAAAGCCGCTGCAGAAGCTGGCGTAGAAACGGCCAAGTGGCAGTTTTACCCCACGCCTTCTATCAACGTACAAAGCAAGTACAACTCCAAAACAGATCCTTCTTATCGAGGTGATTCTGCCGCCGCAACCATCGATGTGCAACAGCCTCTTTGGACTGGCGGACAATTAACGGCGGGCTTGGACAAAGCTAAAGCCGGCGTTATTAGCAGCAATGCAGCTCTGGAAGAAACGCGTCAATCAATAGCCTTGCAGGTTGTGCAAAGTTACAGCGATTGGTTGGCGGCCTATCAAAAAATTCAGCTTTATGACAAAAACATGCTGACATATGTGCACCTGAATGACATGGTTAAGCGTAGGGTTGAGCAGGGTGCGTCATCAGAAAGCGATTTGGTATTAGTGGTCAGTCGTTTGCAGTCACTGGTAGCTGATACTGCCGTGGCAAAGGCACAAATGAATACGGCCTTGGGCCGATTAGAGCAGTTGCTGAGTCGACGTCTTGATAGTGCGATACTCAGCAGTAGCGTTGCAGCACCAAAGCAGGTCAGTGAAGGCTTGCAAATGTTGCTGGATCAAGCCCTGTTGGTTAACCCAACGATACAAAAATCGAAAGCGCAAGTGCTTGTACAGGAAGCATTGATTGACGCAAGCAAAGCGAATCTGTCACCCCAAGTCTATGTGCGTGCCGAACAACAATTTGGCAATATATCCTATCAAAATGGGGGCTCCGATAGCCGTGTTTTTCTGGGTGTTACCAGTAACTTTGGTGCCGGACTGTCTACACTGACCGCTATTGATAGCGCTAAAGCGCAATACCAAGCGGCCTTGGCAGACGTCGAGACGCAAAGCCTCACCGTTAATGCACAAGTTATCGCTGATTTTAGCTTGGCATCTTTTTCGGATATGCGCCTGCTGGCACTTAAACAATCACAACAAGCCTCCGAAGATATATTTAAATCTTACGACCGCCAATTTCTTGCGGGTAAAAGAACCTGGCAAGATACCATGAACTCGGTGCGTGATCTGATTAACGTCGGTACTCAGGTAGCCGATACCTACTCGTCTCAAATCTTGTCCACCTGGCGATTGGCCATTTATACCCAAGGCGTAGCGTCCATTGAGAAGGTGCGTAAGTGAGTATAGATATTAACAGTACTCTAAATTTATATCCCAGCCTAATTCGTCTTGCACAATTACAGCATGATAGCGTTGATAGACTGGCATTGCAGGAAGCCTCAGAGGCGGCTGTATCCAGACATGAAAATAACGCTAAAGACCAGTTAAAAACCGTCACCGAACATTTACAACTGCCGCGTGCACGCTGGCTACGCAGTCCTGATGCCTCCATGATGCCGGCCTTGATTTATGCACGCAGCGGGGCGAGATTAGGTGAGTGGGGAATACTGCGAGGTAAAAATGGTCAGGGACAATGGGTTAGTGAATGGTTTAATGTACTGGACGGTCGCTGGCAAGAGCAAGCCGATGTCGCGCTAACTGAGCACGACTTTGCTGTACTTAAACTGGGCAGGGCTTTTGTTGCCAGCAATAGTCCGATTTATCAACTGATACGCCAAGAAATATTCACACACCGAAAACTGCTGGTAGAAGCCGTCATCGGCGGTATAGTAATCAATGTCATCGCCTTGACCACCTCCCTTTACAGTATGCAAATATATGACAGGGTAGTGCCGACCGGTGCGACACAAACCCTGCTGGTACTAACCTTGGGCGTACTGTTGGCGGTACTGTTCGAGTTAATGGCAAAACGTCTGCGCACCACTATTTATGAACAACTAATCGATCAGGTTGATCAACGCCTTGCGCGCACCATTTATCTGCGCTTTCTAGCGATACGACTGGATCAGTTGCCGCAAAGTGTCGGTGCCTTGGCAGGGCAAATGCGTGGCTATGAGACGGTAAGAGGTTTCTTTACCAGTGTGACCACCAGTCTCTTGATCGACGCGCCTTTTGCCTTGATCTTCACCTTGATGATTGCGCTGATAGCAGGCATGCTGGCCGTTATACCGTTGACGTTCTTTATCTTGTCTTGCTTTATTGGCTGGCATTATCGCAAACGCCTGGAAAACTTTGCCGGTAAAGCCATGAGCGCAAGTAACTTTAAAACCGGTTTACTGGTAGAAACAGTGGAGGGCGCTGAAACTATCAAGTCTGGTCAAGGCGGCTGGCGCATGTTGTCACGCTGGATGAAAACGACCGATGATGCCCGCGACTACGAATTGCAAATGCGTAATATCAGCGAGCATTCACAGCATTTGACGGCGGCCTTTCAACAATTTTCTTATATTCTTCTGGTCGCTTGTGGCGCCTTACTGGTTAGCAAGGGCGAGCTGACTATGGGTAGCTTGATTGCTTGTTCGATTTTGTCAGGTCGGGTATTGGCGCCGGTGGCAATGATTCCCAACCAATTAATGCAGTGGGCGCATAGCAAGGCGGCCTTGCAAGGCTTGGATCGTCTATGGAAATTACAAGACGACCATCATGACCAAGAACATCCCGTGGTTATCGACAGCATTCGTGGTCACTACCGCTTTGAAGGCGTAGTCGCCAGCTATAACGGCAATAAGGCGCTGATGGCGCCCGGCTTACAGATTAGACCCGGTGAAAAAATAGGTGTGTTAGGCCCCGTAGGTGCAGGCAAAAC
>CAIUYS010000159.1 GCA_903903365.1 uncultured Methylococcaceae bacterium | reverse complement strand
GCTGTGTAAGTAACAGCTTAAATAATAAAAATAATAAAACTCAACGCGCCCGCTTTATGCGGGCTTTTTATTGCCTGTTACTTAATCCATTTATAATCTTTACGCTGTATCTAGCTTTCACGGGAAAACGGCACTTGTGGCTTGTTCATATCATCAATCCAGTCTCGCCAGATCGACATCAATACCGCCATCAGCGTAGGCCCCAAAAATAATCCCAGCAAACCAAACGTCTCCATACCGCCAAAAATACCCAACAGCGTCCAGATAAAAGGCAACTTGACTGCGCCACCGATTAACGCAGGGCGTACATAATTATCCGCAATCAGGGTAAGAATCATACCGTATACTAACAATCCACCGCCCTCGGCAATATGCCCCTGTGCCACCAGCACCAAGGAACAAGCACCAAAGATCAGTTTGGCCGCAAAGGGAATCATGGCAAAAACGCCCGTCAGTGCGCCCAATATGGCGGGATTACTTAAACCAACAAACGCATAAGCTACTCCCAACAACAAGCCTTTACCCACCCCAATCAACATCATTCCATTAACCGTGGCACGCACTGCCGTGGTGGCATTCACTGTATAGCGAAAGCCCTTTTCGCCGAACAACTTGCGGCTACTCGCCAAAACTTGCCGCCCCAAACTATCGCCATGTTGATAAACAAAAAGCAGCACTAAAAGAATGGTCAGAAACCCGAAGAAACGATGTAAAAGTTGGCCTGCAAAGTCTTTGGTATACTTAACCGCCCCGCCCGTTCCCAACCAGTGCAGGGACTCATTGGCGGCTTCTGAACTGCCCAACACCGTCATCCAATAGGCTGTAGACCAGTCACCTATTATTGGCAAGTTTTGCAGCCAGGCCGGTGGTGGAATGCCCATACTTTGCGCATCGGTTAGCAGCTTGCCCAGTGCTTGCGCTTCCTGTAACAACCGGCTTAAACCGTAGCCCACGGGCGCCAAAACAATCACACCCAGCAGCAAAGTCAGGCCAAAAGCCACCCAGGTCATTTTTCCATGTAGTTCATTGGAAGCCAATAACCGTTGATAAACCGGCCAAGTGGAAATTGCCAACACCACCGCCCAAACCAACAAGGCGAGAAAGCTGTGTAAAACCCAACCCCCCAGCAACAGTAAAAAAAGACCACCGATGAAACGGGCGCGTACTTGCAGATTATTTGGCATAAGTTAGAGTAAGGTCTTAAAAAGAACACGCCGTATTTTAATTGAAAACAGCGTCAACAAGATGACAAGAGTTACTGTTTTACCGGTACAAACTGCCGCCGCTCAAAAAGCACCGTCACCAACAGATAAATAGACATTAACTCAAGCGACAATAACCACGGTTGTTGCAAGCCGGTGCCTGCCGGTAACTGTTCCTTTGCAAAATACAAACCCACGCCCAAGGTTATATAACCCAGCACCCGTTTAACATCGTAAGCAACCGGATAATAATGCCGCCCCAGCAAATAAGACACCATCGCCATACTGGCATAACAGGCCAGTGTTGCCCAAGCTGAACCCACATAACCCAGTAACGGTATCCACCAAATATTAAGCACAATTGTCAGCACGGCACCCGACAAGGAGACAAAAGCCCCCATCAAGGTTCTGTCAGTGAGTTTGTACCAGATAGACAAATTGACATAGATACCCAAAAACAAATTAGCCAGTAATAAAATCGGCACGACTTCAAGTCCGGCACGGAACTCATCACCCAGAAAATACTTAAAAAAATCGATAAACAATGTGACCAATAAAAAGATAAACACGCAGAAAATAACAAAAAACTTAAGCACTTTAGCGTAAACAATTCGAGCATCGCTGTTGCCTGAATAGGCAAAGAAAAAAGGTTCTGCCGCATACCGAAACGCCTGAATAAATAATGACATTAAAATAGACAGCTTGTAACAAGCGCTATAAATACCCAGCATTTTCATATTGGTCTGGACATCATAAGGCAACAAGTATTTTAGCAAGGCACGATCCAGCATTTCATTGATAATCCCGGCGAAACCTATCACCACCATAGGGAGCGAGTAGCGTATCATTCGTCCAAACAGTTCTCGGTCAAACCCCCAAGCCAAACCCTTTAATTGGGGCGACAATAACAAAAATTTAAAGACGCTGGCAATCAGATTGGCTATAAAAATATAACCAATGCCAATCGCTGGATTGTATAGCTTACTTATCCATGAGTGCGGATTTTCCGCGTAAACCTTGGGACAATAAATAATAAAAAACAGACTAAGCAGTACGGTTATCGCTATCTCTGTTATCTTGATGCCGGCAAAACGAAAAGCCTTGTCTTCAGCACGTAACCTTGCAAACGGGATAGAGGCAATTGCATCCAAGGTTAAAATCAAGGTAAAACACAACACATACTCGGGATGATTAGCATAATTTAGCGCTGATGAAAGCCTTGAATTAATCAGTAATATGGTCAGAAAAAAAACCACATTGACCAGAACAACAAAAATTAGCGCTGTCGAATAAGCAACATCTCTGCCTGTATGTTCCTTATCTCGAAACCGAAAATAGCCCGTCTCAAACCCGAATAACAATAAAACGGAAAAGAATCCTGCATAAGCATAAAACTCTGAGACTACGCCGTATTCTGCCGCTGAAAAATAATAGGTGTACAGCGGCACCAACAGGTAATTGAGAAATCGACCAAAGATACTGCTGATGCCGTAGATAGCCGTTTGAGAGGCAAGTTTTTTTATAATACCCATGATAGTTTGCGTTTGAAGTGTCATCGGATAATTCCGGTTATGACCCGAAATTATACAGGATCAACACCAGCAAGGGCTGTGTATGTATTCCCTCGCCTTTTTAAAAAGGAGTATTTTTTTTAATAACCGCCCCTAACCCCCGTTTTTTCAAAGCAGGAAATTACTTAAAGCGATTTGAGTTTAAACCATTCACTTAAACGCATCACCTCATTAGGCGTTTTAGGAAAGCTGGGGCGGTTTTAATTTTGGTGTTAAACTACCCGTAATTTGGTAGTGAAGTGAAGTGGTGTGATGTATGTTTGATGATCAGTTATTTGAAGATTGGCTGGACAATAAAACCAAAGCAATTTTTTTAAAGTTGGGGGAGGAAGCTTTAAGCAGCGATGAAATGATTTTGCTGGTACTTAAAGCGCAGACTAATCATTTTGAGCACTTAGACAAAGACTTACGGACTGAAACGGCGGCTCTTAATAAAGAGTTGCGAGAGGAAATGATTTTATTACGTAAAGATATGGATATACGTTTTGAGCAAGTTAATAGCCGTATTGAGCAAGTGGATAAACATTTTGAGCAGGTTGACAGGCGCTTCGAGCAAGTCGATAAGCGCTTTGAACAATTCGATAAACGCTTTGAAGTGCTAACTTCCCGTATTGATCATTTTATGGTCTGGTCTTTTGCAACAACGCTTACCGTTGGCGGCATGGTCATTGCTGCGATTAAATTTTTGCCTTAAGCCGTATTATCGGCTGGTAACCTTGCACGACCTGCATATTTTGTTGCCGAGGCTTGACGAGAACAGCAACCCTGTCACTCACGTTTTGAAAGCGATTGAAGTCCTCAATCATTCGGTTGGAGTTACAACTGGATGTTGAACAAAGTTGCAGTAAGCTAACCCAGCAACTCCCAAACCGGCTTGATGTTATTGGGCAACGGCGCAAGCCTGCCTAATTCCACCCATTGATTGGTTGCGTTATGAAAATCAGACCCCATTGATCCGGCCAATTCAAATCGGGTTGCATAATCCGCAGCAATGCGTATTTCGTCGGCATTCATCCTGCTGGTTATCACTTCTATGCCCTGCCCACCCGCCTCCTTAAAAGCCGTCAACAAGCGTTTCATCCAATTGGCGGTTAGTTTATAGCGTAAAGGATGCGCCAATACCGCAACCCCACCGGCTCCGGTAATCCAGCTTACCGCCAACTCCAGCTCAGCCCAGGATGTTGAGACATAAGCCGATTTGCCTTTAGCCAGATAGCGATCAAAGGCTTCTTGCTGGTTAGATACATGGTTTTGTGAGCGCAGAAAATCGGCAAAATGGGAACGGGTAATCATGCCTTTACCCGCCGCTTTTTTGACCGCTTCAAACGCACCAGGGATACGTTTTTTCTCCAACTTTAAAGCAATTTTTTCGGCTCGTTCCAAACGGGTAGCCTGCAAATTATGGGTAGCTTCAGCCAAAGGCAGATAGTCTGGATCAATCCCCAGCCCTACTATGTGGAAACATTTATCTTGCCAGTTGGTAGACAGTTCAATACCGGGAATTAACCTGATACCTGTCGTCGTTGCACACAACTGTGCTTCAACGAGTCCATTGGTGGTGTCGTGATCGGTTAATGCCAGCGAAGTAACTCCCTGCTGGTGCGCACGCTGCACTAATTCTGTTGGCGATAAAGCGCCGTCAGAGGCGGTTGAATGACAATGTAAATCGTAAAGTTCGGTCATAAGTATTCAGGTTAAAGATGCAAGGTGAAAGGTTCAAGGGATTGATTTATACCTTGTGCATTTCACCAGATTTATTGGTATTCGCCATAAAGTTTGGCATAAAGCCCCTTATTGTTAATTAACGTTTCATGACGGCCTTGTTCACAAATAACACCCTGTTCAAAAACATAAACATGATCGGCCTGTTTAACCGCACTCAAACGATGGGCAATGATAATGGTAGTCCTGCCTTTTAAAAAAGCAGCCAGCGCTTGATGTAATTTATACTCGGTTTCGCTATCCAGCGCAGAGGTTGCTTCATCCAATATCACCACTTTGGGATTGGCAACAATCATGCGGGCAATGGCCATTCTTTGCCGTTGACCGCCGGAAAGCCGCATCCCCAAACGACCGACGACCGTATTCAAACCGTTTGGCAGATCTTTAACCGCCTCTTCCATTTGTGCAATCGCCAGTGCCTTCCATAATGCAGTATCACTTGCCGGTTTCCCCAACGTTAGATTGGCGCGGATCGTATCATTAAACAGAACCGGATGCTGTAGCACGGTAACCACATTTTCCCTGACAATTTCCAAACCTATGCGCTCAATAGGAACGCCATCAAAACAAATCCGGCCTTCACTGGGTAAATAAAGACCAATCAAGGTTTGTATCAAAGTAGACTTGCCACCTCCGCTGGCACCCACCAGCG
>CAIUYS010000158.1 GCA_903903365.1 uncultured Methylococcaceae bacterium | reverse complement strand
GTAAGTACAAGGCTCCGGATCACCGGGGCCATTGGATAAAAATACGCCGTCGGGATTCATCGCCAAGACGGTTGCTGCGGAGGTGGTTGCAGGCACAACCGTAATGCGACAGCCGCGATTAACCAGTAATCTGAGAATATTGCGTTTAATACCAAAATCGTAAGCAACTACATGCTTGGTCAGGTTCTCACCTTGTGTATAACCGTTTTGCAGATCCCAAGTGTTTTCAGTCCATTCATAAGACGTGGCAGTGGTGACTTCTTTAGCCAAATCCATGCCTTTTAATCCGGGAAAGCTGTCAATTGCAGCTTTTGCCGTCTCAGGACAAACAGTATCGCCGGCCATAATACAGCCACGTTGCGCACCCTTGTCACGCAACAATCGGGTCAACTTTCGCGTGTCTATATCAGCAATGGCAACCACATTATTATCCAGCAAATACTGTTGCAACGTAAGTTCGCAGCGCCAGTTACTCGCCAATAACGGCAAATCCCTAATGACCAAACCACTGACAAAAACACCGCCAGACTCATCGTCTTCACTGTTAGTGCCTACATTACCGACATGCGGATAGGTTAAGGTCACAATTTGTTGGCAGTATGAAGGATCACTGAGAATTTCCTGATACCCCGTCATCGCAGTATTAAAAACCACCTCACCCACAGAACAGCCGTCTGCACCTATCGATACACCGTTAAATACCGTTCCATCTTCTAACACTAATAATGCAGACTTAGCCAAACACGTTACCTCGAATATACAAAACGGAATGAACCCTTAAACCTAAAAAGCGGTGATTGATCCACAAAAATAAAAAGTAGGCACCGCCAAGCGACGCAACATAAACCAGAGAAGGGTATTAAACAGCCATGCACCCGTTCGGTAACGAGCGACAGTTTGATATCTATTGGTATCTTTACGTGCCTTTTGTACTTTTTGTGGATTAACTGATTTTTTAGGTTAAAAACTCATCCCGTTATAAAAAATAAAACTGTACCACTATACAAAATTATGCCGCTTTGGTCATTAAGAATTTTTTTGATTAAGAGTAGAAACTACAAATCCACTAAGCAATAATACACGGATGACACGAATTTAAATGATAAACACGAATAAATAGTTAAGACTCTATCGCCTAAAAACCGCTCTCATCGGTGTCATCCGTGTTCCCTATAAAACTGCTTTTAGATTCATAAGGCTTCGTTTAGCTGTATAATTTCGCATCTTCTGTTAATCCGCATAAAAATAATCATGACCACCGTTAATTCTGAAAAACTTTCCAGCGCCCGTTTTGCCCAAGCAACCGATGCTTTTGTTGAAGTGTTTACCGCTTCTGTCGATTTTGACCAGCGCATGGCCGCGCAAGATATTCAAGGATCAATCGCCCATGCCACCATGCTGACTCACTGTGGCATTCTGACTGAAGCGGAGCGTGACGCTATTATTAACGGCCTCAACCAAATCAGTGAAGAAATCATTAAAGGTGAATTTGTTTGGTCGATTAAGCAAGAAGATGTCCACATGAACATTGAAGCCAGGCTGACTGATTTAATAGGCATTGCTGGCAAAAAGCTACACACCGGTCGCTCTCGTAATGATCAGGTTGCCACCGACATCCGGCTTTATTTACGCAGTGAAGTGGGGCATATTACGGATCAGCTCACCCGTTTGCAAACTGCCATTCTGGATTTGGCCGAGCAACATGCTGATACGATTATGCCCGGATTTACGCATTTACAAGTTGCTCAGCCGATTACGTTTGGTCATCATTTAATGGCGTGGTTTGAAATGTTGGTGCGTGATCGGGAAAGACTGCAAGATTGCTGCAAACGTATCAATATTATGCCACTGGGTGCTGCCGCCTTGGCGGGTACCAGTTACCCGATTGATCGCTTTATGACCGCTGATTTGCTGGGTTTCAGCCGTCCTTCTGCCAACTCGTTGGACTCGGTCAGTGACCGTGATTTTGCCATCGAATTTACCGCAGTAGGCAGCATTATCATGATGCACTTATCGCGTTTTTCAGAAGAACTCATCTTGTGGTCCAGCGCCCAATTTGATTTTATCGACATGCCCGACGCCTTCTGCACCGGCTCTTCTATTATGCCGCAAAAGAAAAACCCGGATGTGCCTGAACTGGTTCGGGGCAAATCAGGACGGGTAACCGGACATTTAATGTCGTTACTGATGCTAATGAAAAGCCAACCTTTAGCGTATAACAAAGACAATCAAGAAGATAAAGAACCGCTATTTGATACCGCTGATACGTTAATTAATTGCTTGCGGGCTTATGCAGATATGGTGCCGCATCTTAGCGCCAAAAAAGCCAACATGTACAACTCCGCTAAACGCGGCTTTGCCACCGCAACCGATCTGGCCGATTATCTGGTTCGTAAAGGCATGGCTTTTCGTGATGCCCATGAAATTGTAGGCTTGGCAGTGCGTGCAGGACTGGAAAGCAAGCGTGATTTATCCGAAATATCATTACCTGAGTTACAACAATTTTCAGCATTGATTACTGAAGATGTCTTTGGATTTTTAACTCTGGAAGGCTCGGTTGCAGCACGTAAACATATCGGTGGCACCGCTCCTGATACCGTCAGAAATGCCATTCAAACAGCACGCTTGGCGATGCCTGCTTTATAAAATAAATTAGCCATTTACCTTTTGTGGGAGCGGCTTTAGCCGCGCCCACGACAACTCCATTTTGTCCCTGTTATTTATGTATTACTTGGCATTCCTTTAAGTAACCATGAGATAAAATTTTCACGGTTACGCGAGCAGATGATAACTTTGCCTTTACCGGAAAACTTAAGCACCATGCCTTCGCCGCTGGTTACGCTATTGACCAACTGTCCTAAAAAACCACTGGATTGTTGCGTAGCGACGGAAATCTCATGATGTAACGCACTATCCCAAGCGACCACATGGGCATTATCAATAATAATGTCTTTGCCGGGCTCCACATCCAACACAAAACTGGAACCAAAACCCGACACCGCCAACTTGCCAATCCCCGACGCTTCACAGATAAAAAAACCACCGGTTTGACCAAACATGGCCGTGCCTAAGCTTTGTGCGCGCACATTCAGCGTAACGCCGCTTTCAGCCGCCACAAATGCTCCATCCGTTATCCTGTAACTGGTTGTTCCAACCTCTAAAACTTGTATTGCACCCGGCAAGGTCGGCGATAGCAAACAATCACCATCACCTCGAATAGCTTCAATATGTTGCTGAAAAAACGACTCGCCATTGGCAAAACGACGCATCAAGGCACTACCTAAACCACCCGTCATTTTCCCCTTTAGTTCTAAAGCGCTTTCCATCATCACCATGGCATTAGATTCGCAATAAATCTTTTCGCCGCGTAATAAACTGACATGTAAAAAGGGATCAATCTCACCCGTTACTGTAAATTGTGCCACACACTCTCTCCACTAAAAATCAACCAGCCAAAAGGTAAGTCATCGATTTACCTTATTATTTAAGTCTATGATACAACGAAATTCATACCCAACCTGCACTAAGCTAATTTTATTCACCACGAAGACACTGTGTGTGGCAATAGTATTTTAAGACTTCTTGATTAACCAGAACTTATCTTT
>CAIUYS010000157.1 GCA_903903365.1 uncultured Methylococcaceae bacterium | reverse complement strand
TGCTATCGAAAAACGGGGTGTAAATTGATGGTCATTGCTGCTTCAAAAACTGTAAAATAGCGTTTTATTATTGACTGTGGTGATGAAATGACTGAGGGGAGTGATGAAGTCGCCAATAAACCTGACGAAGAAGAATTAGAAATAAAGCGCTTTGCGGATAAAGGCAATAAACTTAAACGAACCTGGATCATTGGCATCCTGGTAATCATTTTCTGCCTATTGTATGGAGATACTGCGCAGTTGCTATTGGCCGGTTTTGCAGCAATTTATATGACTATTTCCACTGTTAATTATTTTAAGGGCGACTCTTCAAGAAATTCTTGAAGCGTTCATTATCCGCAAATTTTAATCATTTTTACTGCTATTCAGCTGATAAGCAATTGTTTTTAAATAGATAATTTAATAAAAATTATCGGCACTGTTTACGCATTAATAGCTTGTCGGTTAGTCAAAGCGCCGATTATTTGGAAAAACGACCATTGCGTTTTTGTAAAAAATGCCGCTCCAGTTTTTGAAAATAAGCATAAATGCCATAAGCAAAGCCTCCCGCTAATGGCAGTGCCAAATACCAATGTTGTTTGGCTGTGGCCAATAAAACCAATATTTCTGCACCGTAATAATAAGCCGGCGTTACAGTAATCGCTGCCCAAACCCACGCACTGATAAGATTAATAAAAGCAAACTTCTTTGCCGAATATTTGGTAATGCCAATGGACATGGGAATAACCGTGCGCAAACCATACATGTAGCGCTGCATAAAAATAATGGGCCAACCGTATTTTTTTAACAGCAAATGCGCAATCGCAAATTTACGCCGCTGTTTATGCAGCTTGCGTTGAATAAAACCTTTATTAAAACGGCCAACGTAAAAATAGATTTGATCACCGGTAAAACCACCCAGACCCGCTATAAAAACCGTCATGAAGTAATCCATGTCGCCTGTATGGGACATGATGCCACCCATGATAAGCCCCATTTCTCCTTCTACTATGCTCCACAGGAACAAAATAACGTAACCGTATTCCTTAAGCCAACCGATGAATAGTTCTTCCATAAAAATCTTTAATGTCGTTGATATATTTCTTTAACTGCAACTCTGTTTATGTTTGCAATTAAAATAATGAGAAAATAATTACTAACATAATAACATAGGCTTGTTAAGTCGCAGCAATACTATCACGGTAATTGTAATTATTTAGTCCATCCTTTTTTTTAGAAAGAAGGACTAAATAATTACAAATTAAACCCATAAAAAGAGCCTGTTTTTATTTTTATCGGGAAGGCCATGAATAAAAATATAAAAACTTCCAGACCTTTGGGAGGCGATAGCTAGTATAATTGCCGCAATGTGGCAGCTTGATAATCTTACTGGCCCTGTAAACTTACTTTTTAATATAAAACTCTCAAGAGAACTCTATGGCGCTGTATTGTGGAATTGTTGGCTTACCCAACGTAGGTAAATCGACCCTGTTTAATGCTTTAACCAAAGCAAAAATTGCCGCTGAAAATTACCCGTTCTGCACAATTGATCCCAATGTCGGCGTTGTGCCGGTACCTGATATTAGAATGGAAAAACTGGCAGAAATTGTAAAGCCAGAGCGTGTATTGCCTACCACCATCGAATTTGTTGATATAGCTGGACTGGTCGCGGGCGCATCAAAAGGGGAAGGCTTGGGTAACAAGTTTTTGGCGAATATTCGCGAAACCGATGCGATTGCTCATGTGGTACGCTGCTTTCAAGATGATAACGTGGTTCATGTTGCAGGAAAAATTGATCCTATTTCAGATATCGAAGTTATTAACACTGAATTGGCGCTTGCCGATATGGCATCGGTTGAAAAAGCGTTAATACGAGCCAGTAAAATTGCCAGAACCGGCAATAAAGACGAATTGGTAAAAAAACTGGTTTTAGAACGGGTTTTAAATCAATTGAATGCAGGCGAACCCGCACGCACATTGCCTTTAACCGAAGATGAAATAGTCTTCATTAAAGATCTTTGTTTATTAACGCTTAAACCTACCATGTATATAGCCAACGTCCAAGACGATGGTTTTGAAAACAATCCCTTGCTGGATAAAGTACTGGCACTTGCTGAAAAAGAAGGTGCAGTGGTTGTACCTATCTGCGCCGCCATAGAATCTGAAATAGCCCAGTTGGATGAAGAAGAAAAGAAAGAATTTCTGGATGACTTGGGACTGGAAGAGCCCGGTTTAAACAGGGTCGTCAGGGCGGGTTATGCTTTACTGAATCTTGCCACCTATTTTACAGCCGGTGTAAAAGAAGTCAGAGCTTGGACTATCCCCGTTGGAGCGTCCGCACCACAAGCGGCCGGTGTTATTCATAGTGATTTTGAAAAAGGCTTTATTCGCGCTGAAGTTATTTCATATCAGGACTTTATTACCTATAAAGGTGAACAGGGCGCAAAAGATGCCGGAAAATGGCGACTTGAAGGTAAAGATTACATCGTTAAAGATGGCGATGTTGTTCATTTTCGATTCAACGTTTGACAAAGTAACGTCAGGTATCTATAATTCCGATTCTTTACGAAGAGCTGTAAAAATGGCGATGTAGCTCAGCTGGTTAGAGCACGGGATTCATAACCCCGGGGTCGGTGGTTCAAGTCCACCTATCGCCACCAATAAATTCAATAGGTTACATGTTTTTTAGTCTTGTAACCTTTTCGCTTGCAACTGTTTTTGCAACGATTGATGGTAGACGGTTAGCATGTTCAGATAAATGTTCTGGTGCCAAATGCGCATAACGCAACACCATTTTATGATCTGACCATCCGCCCAATTCCTGCAAGGCATTTAACGGCGTTCCCGCTTGTGTATGCCAACTTGCCCATGTGTGCCTTAAGCCATGCCAGCAAAAATCCTCAATCCCTGCCCGCTCCAATGCTTTACGCCATGCCAGCGTCGATGCTTTTAAAATCGGCTTGCCTTTATAAGCAAAAACCATTTTGTTATGTTCACCGATTTGGTTGCGCAAAATTGATAAAGCATCCTGATTTAATGGAATCCTGATAGGTTTGCCATTTTTGCTTTGGTCGGCATGAATCCAGGCTATTTTGTTTTGCATGTCCACCTGGCTCCATTCCAACCCCGTCACGTTACTTTCTCGAAGTCCTGTTGCCAAGGTAAATAACATCATTGCTTGGGCATGTGGCAATAACTCAGACAATAACCGCTCCGCTTCTTCAGGAGTCAACCACCGCAAGCGCTGATTTGATTCTTTAAATTTACGGATATAGGGTGTATTATCTATCCAGCCCCACTTTTTACACGCCTTATTTAGAATGGCACCGATAATGCTGGTGGTTCTATTGCAGCGCGTGGTTCCCGTCTCTTTTAGCTTTGCCTTTATAATGCCCTCAATAACATCGTGCGTGATGTCATCGAGGGCGATATCATCAAGGTGCTTTGATAGCCACCTTAAATGATATTTTTCAGTTTCAATCGATTTGTTTTCTGATTCATTCAGCCAACGAATCACGGCATCCTGCCATGAATAGCGCACCTTCTGATCAGCCCTTACAGTATTTAGCGCTTCACTGTAAGCCTTGGCTTCAATAGCGCGGGCCTGTTCTTTGTCGTCGGTGCCAGTAGATCGGTATATAACTTTTCCTTTGACACTGAACTTGTAATACCAGGTTTCTTTTCTTTTAAAGAGCATACGACTTCCTCCTTACTTACATCTTGCCGTTTAGTAGTGTACTGCAATCTTAGCCATTCAAACAGATCAGCCTCGATAAATACCCAACACTTGCCCGGCTTTGCTCCAGGTATCTCACCTGATTTTGCCCTGCCTTGCAAATTTTTTGGGTGAATCATAAGCAGTTTTGCGGCATCCTCAAGATTCAGTGATTTCATAACCCCTCACAATTTATTTAAAAAATTCTTTCTCAACTGCAAACTGGGCGAACACCCGTTACAATATTTTTTTGATGGGTGCGCTGTTTCAAAAGCTGTGTTGCACTTCGGACAGGTTATTTTTCTTACCCGTGTCATGCCGTGATTAAAGAAGTCTTTCACAATATTCCCCGTAATTGTTGTAAGGCGTAACGACCTTTATCGTCTCCGGTCTGATAACTGAAGAAGCCAAGCGTTTAAACCGGCTCTTGTTTTTCGCGGCTTTGCTTGCAAACTTGCCCTGCATGAAGCTCAGCGGGGTAATGCTGTGATTGGTAAGCTCATCAACCAGGTTACGCCGGATGATCTGGTTGTTTAATTTTGAGCTTATGATTTGGTCGAGGTTTGCAACTATCCAGGCTTTTATCTCACTCTCCACATACACAGCCCCACGCCTGTCAGTGCCAACCGGTTTCGGCATGTTGGCTCTACCTTCTTTAACGATGTTCGTCATATAAGATTGGCTGATGCCAAGCAGTGCCGCTATTTCTTTTCTGTTTAGTAGTTTTGGCATTAGGCTTCCTCTGTCATCAACTCACGCATGGTTTCAATATCCATTCCCTCAATCCAATCCAGCGTTTCCACTTCTGACGCACCAAAATAAAATACTAAGGCATGGAGCAAGTCGTCATCACTCGGTCGTCTTGTTGCCGGCTTGGTATGCGCTTCAAATAATGGCAATGGATTGACTCTATAAGGTGCTAATGCTTCTTCAAATATTGCGTTAAGGACAGGATCAAGCAGCTCGACCGGCTCGTTGTTAAACTCATTGGCAAAGCTGGCTTGTAGTGCGGCCAGTTGTGGGTTGCTTGCGGGGATTATGGTTTCAGTTAACATGGTGGATTGCCTTTATTTCATCTTGACGCTTACGAATATCGCCGGCCATTTCCAGCTTTATAGCGGGGGGCATATCTTTAATTAAAGTCGATAGTTCGGCCAGGCTTTGGCTTTCGACAATAGCCAGGCGCACATCTGCATGTTGATCTATTTCGTGCTCAGGGATAACGGTTGATTCAGCGTCGATAGCATCGATCAGGTCATCGACATTTTTACTGGTGACTTTTGATTCAACGACTACGCCATTTTCTGCTGTTTGCTTAAAGTCTACTCGTGCGCCTGCTTCTGATTTGTCATCGGCAGCAATGGCCGTTTGGGCGCGACTATCGCCAATAGGCAGTATCTTGGCCAGTTTTTTAATCGCTTTGCTCTGTGCCATCTCAATATACCAGTCTGCCCAGATACCAATGGGAAGACCCGCTTCCAGTCTGGTTTTATCGGCTGGCTTGGTATAGTTGCCGACTTTCTGGTTGGGTGAGTTTTGACGTAATTTTTCAATTACAGCCTTGCTGACAAAAGTGGAATATTCGTCTTTGGTGTCGGCATGACGCGATACTACATAAACGCCGCGCAGGTTCTGAAAAACCCAGTCTCTGTCGCCTTCGTCACGGGCATCGATGTCGGGTACAAAATTAACTTTATTATCCCAACCATCAAAAGACATGGTGAACTGGTCACACTGATAGACGGGGAAGCACTTAACCAACCAACCGGCGCGAAACAATAGCTGGATGAAACCTTTGTAGCCGATCTGTAGCTGCACGGTATCTTTATAAGGCACCAGGTAACAATGCCCGATATTGGTGTCAATGTTCAAATCTGACATAGCCACGCCTACCAAGGCTTGCACGATAGACTCAGGCGTGCAGTTTCTTAGAGCCGGACTGCTGGCAACCACCAAGGATGCGGCCATAAAGCGTTTGGACTTGGCTTCATCCTGTAACAGCGAGGTTATTTGACGTTGTGCCGCCAATAACGGTTGTTTTATCTGATCTTGTCTTGATAGTTGTTGTGTTGTCATTATGCAGCCTCTCTCATTGCCCATGCGGGTAAACTAAGTTGTTCAATCTGTGATGAATAGCCCGGCCAGTCATCGTCTTTTTTGCATTGCTTGTATAAATTTAATGCCCGCTGATACTGAGCACGGCCAAATTCCAATGACTCTGGCGTTAATTCATACAGGGCTACGGCGTAAGGCGCTGATTTTTCCACTACCAAAAAGATGAACGTGTGCGCCTCCAGTCCGGATGCTTCGGCACAGTCCAAATACCAAGCGGCTTGCTGGGCATAGCCATAAGTAGCACAGGATCTTGCAAATCCTGAGGGGCTGGCATCTTCGGTAGTCTTTAAGTCCAGGATAATACCTGGTCGATACCAGTCCATACGGGCTTTAGCCGGTACACCATCGATCTCGGTAAACAGTGATATTTCAGGGTGTCCTTTGGCCAATAATTTAAAGGCGTTTTCATGAGCAAATACTGCGGATTGTATGGCATCGATCATTTCAAAGTCAGTCTGCGAAAGTACAATCTTGCCACTAGCTTCCAAGTCAGACCAAATAGCCTTGCCTTCCTTGGTGCGTCTATCCGCTTGTGGTGCAACGATGTAACGATCAAGCAGTGTGCTTGGCTCAAGTACGGCGGTATGAACAGCGGAACCAATCAGCATGGCTTTGGTTTCTTCGCGGTCCTGCTCGGTACTGGCTTGATAGTGTAAAGGACTCTTGTTGATCAGTTTCAACGATGAGTTGTTAATGCGGTCTGCTGCAAAATATTGCTCGGCAGGCAGTCCATACAGGATATCGCTCATAGAAAACCCCCTTCAATATTCATTTTTGCTGATTCCAAAATACGATTAACAGAAACCGTATCGTCTTTGCGCCCAAAGTTAATGTCTGTCATCTGTGATAACGCGACTTTAAGCATGAAAATAGCAGACTCAATGGACTGCATCTTGTCTTGTATTGCGGTCATTCTTCCCCCTGCTCATCCACTAACGAATCACATGAGACCGGATAACCGGCATGAGCAGCCGTTGCCGAGCAGATGCCAATTATCGCGAAGATAAAAAACATACAAGCAACCAGTGTTGCCATTGGTTGAAAATATTTCATAGTGGTACCCAAAGCAATGCGCATACAATGACGGATGCAATGGCAGTCATTGCAAGCATTGATCCAACAAAAGGACTTATATAGATGTTCATTTTTGAAACTCCAAAAAAGTTAAATTAGATTGCCAGAATCTCACTGGCTTGACGTTCGAAACACAAGAGAGATGTGTGTAACGCCTAATGTTGCTCAGATTTATACGGCTGAAAACTCACAGGTGCTTTGTCACCAGCTGCAAAACTATGCGTAAATTCTCATGCGTATAAAAGCTGGTTACGTTATCCAGCTCCCAACTGCCAGTATTAGCATCGGCTCCCGTCAGGTCGTCAATGCGGCCAACCAAGTGGATTTACTTGTAGAGGCTTGGCTTCCGCATTCTCGGTGCTTATTCCCCAGCGTTCCGATTCGGGGTGAAACCGCTATTGCAGCGGGTAAAACAGACTTACTTTGTAAAGGTCTCGAAAATAAAACCTTTAAAAAATGCCCTGGTGTAAGCCAAGGCCAAGAGGATATAAAGCTATGAGGACTTTATAAAAAGCACCCTAAAATAAGATGCTTTGTATAAATTTCTAACCGTCACCGTAACCGTAACCGGAACCGTAACCGTAACCGTAACCGTCACCGTAACCGTCACCGTAACCGTCACCGTAACCGCCACCGTAACCGGAACCGGAACCGTCACCGTAACCGTAACCGTAACCGGAACCGTCACCGTTACCGTAACCGCCACCGTAACCGGAACCGGAACCGTCACCGTAACCGGAACCGCTAGTTAAGCTGCCCATACCGATACCGAATCAATAGATGCTTTGGACTTGTCAGTAATCGGGATAATCTCAATCACCTCAGTCAAAAAAACTTCATCAACTGCAACCGGAAATTTGCATTTTTCAGGCTTGCTTGTTCCGTCCGTTGCGAGTTGCGACAACGTGGCCGCACCGTCCCAATAATAAATACGTCTGGCGTTGGTTAGCTTTGCGGCTTTTCCTTCCAGCATTTCAACAGTTCCAGCAAATACACCCGCTGAATACGTTCTAACCATGCAATAACGACCAATCATTTTTAATCTCCACTCTTGTGAAGCACCCTCGGAATTGAAGGCGCTTTAAAAGAGCTATGCTGCGAGGGTCTGTGCCGATTAGGCGTCCTGCGATTCTTCGACGGGAATCTTCCGGTTGGTTTTTTTTAATTAGAAGCTTGATGGTAGCTAATCCATCAATGAGCAAACTGTTCGCCTTTTTTGTATGAGGACACTGCCCCTGCCACCTAAGTGTTTTCCATTTAGCTATTGCTACTTCCAAACTATTTCAGCTTGTTGGGCTGTTGGTTAGTATTATAACCATTAGTTATAAAATGTAAATAACCAATAGTGATTATTTTAAAAAATAAATCACCCGAATGCCTGAAAATTACTTTAAAGCAGGGGTGGTAGCATAATAAAAGTGCTGTTTTTGAGAGGGGGTTACTCTTATTAGTTAGTGATACTAAAAATCATAGATTGATTTACGTATAAAGCAGGATACAATAAGCCTATGAAAATTATTTTAACGACAGAAATATATGACAGCTGGTTTGATAAGTTGCGAGACAATCAGGCAAAAGCACGCATTAAAGCCCGGTTACGCCGCGTCTGTGATGATAACTTTGGTGATGTAAAGCCTGTAGGTAATGGGGTTTCTGAAATGCGCATTCATTATGGCCCTGGTTATCGACTTTATTTTATACAGAAAAAATTAGAAATAGTGATTCTATTGGCAGGCGGCGATAAATCAACACAGGCTCAGGATATTGAGTCGGCATTACATTTAGCGAAAGAACTAAAAGGAGAATAACAATGGCTGTCACATTAAAAAAATGGGATATTCTTGATCATCTTAAGACAGAAGAGGATATGACGCTTTATCTTGAGGCTTGTTTTGACGAGGCCGGGGATGATTCTGCCTTTATAGCCAAGGCATTAGGCGATATAGCGAAAGCTCGCAGTATGACCCAGTTAGCAAAAGATACCGGATTGGGCCGCGAAAGCCTTTACAAAGCACTATCAGGAGAGGGCAATCCAAGCTTCGGCACAATATTAAAAGTAATTAATGCGCTGGGTCTTAAATTGCATGTTGCGACCATACCTAAAGAGTTGATATAAATTTTTAGGCAATAAAAAACCCGCCGAAGCGGGTTGGGTGCGGATGATTATTAGGGTTGCTTTAAATTTAGGGGGCTAATTTTACTGTCAACGGAATAAAGTCTAACTGAATGGATTGCCAGGGGCCTCGTGCCGTTAAATCAGCCAGGCGTTCGCGAATTGCTCCAAAAAGCAGATGCACGCCCGAGGTCTCAATGATACTCTCTATCCCCGGATGACCCTGCATGCCATCCTTTATTGAAACAATGCCAAAAGCAGTGATGGAGAAAAAATAGGATAAATTATGACTGGTTTCCTTATTGATCTCAACGTGAGCGGTAATTGCATACTTGCTCTCATGTCCATCTATACGATTTGCCGTACCATTGACAATAAAATCAAGGTGTATAGGACTTTCTTTCGAGTCCTGCTTATGGTCAATATTGGCGATTACTTCTTGATGGGTAAAAAAATAACTGTCAAGCCGCAGTGGAAATTCGCTCATTAGCATTCCTTGTTGATTTTACCCATTCAGCACTGGCTTTGTTGTCGGGCGTTTGCTGCATCTCCATAACATCAATCCAGCGTGTAGTTGCCTGCTTGTGGGCAATGTGTATTTGCAGCTCTCCCTCTACCGCACGAGCCAATTTAACCATGGTTTCTATGGTAAAGTTGGCGTCACCCCTAAAAACTTTAGTTATATAGGCAGGACTGGTGTTAAGTTTTTCAGCCAGCGCGGATTGAGTCATGCCGCTGTGTTTGAAAAGCCGGTTTAGTTCAACAGAAAAACCAAGCTTTGCCTTTTCAACCCAGTAACCATCCCGCAGTTTGGCAGCGGCCAGTAAGTTTTTGAAAGATTTAAGTTCCATACTAGCCGTCCTCGTCTTTAACAAAATTAATTTGATGCTTGTCGTGTGCCAATTGATAGGCTTTTTTATAACGAATAGCTTTGTTTTTATCTTTTTCAGGGGTCTTTTGGGTTTTTTTTATCAATGCGTGGGTCGTTACAATTAAGGTATCGCCATGACCTTTAAAAAATAACAGGCGTATATCGCCTTTAATTAATTCATAAATTTTATGAGTTTTATCAACTTGATGACATTGCTTTGTCGATAAAGCCTCCAATCCACTCTCTACAACTTGCTCAATTAATCTAAATAACCCATCAGCACTGGCCTGATAGTTCTCAGCCAGGTCATTCAAAAATTCTTCAGTTTCACACGTATCACCCTCCATTATGGCGACAACCTTAACGTGCGATGAGGGCGATTCGAGCAAAACCTTAAGTTTCATTTTAACCTATAAGTTAATTTTAGAGCAATAAAATCAAGAAAAAATTCATGGGTATTAAAGATAATCGTCGTCATTGCTCATCTGTCCGGTTTTATTTTTCGCTTTTATGTCTTATATCTCCGTACTCTGCCGGTGCACTACCATGCCGATCATAATGCTTTACTAAAGAAGCTTAACCAGCACAGCAACAATGCCAATGGCAACCACCATCATGCTACCAAGCTTGATTGTCAGGCGCTGCTCAAGTTGCACCAAATCCGTTTTAGTCGCTAATTCTGTTTGTGCCTCTACCAAGCCACGCACAATAGCACGAGCTTGGTCGTGGGGAAGGCCGGAAGATTTTAAATCTTCAACTAGCCGATCTGTGTCAAAACTTATCGTTGTCATAATTTACTCACTCGTTTTTTTATGTCGCGCCATCATAGCCGGATAACCGGCGCCTTCATCAATACCGCTAAAATTTACGCGCATACGACGATCAACAATCTTATTTATGCGCCTATCTTCTGCTTGCCATTGTCCGCTGAGGGTAGGCTGACCGCAGGTTTCAGCCCCCCCCCCACATTTTCGGTGGTGGGTGTCAATGGTTTATTTTGGTTATTTTCGGGTTTATTTTTGGATAATTTAGCGACAAGATTAGCAACAAATTCAGCATCATCATTTGATAGATAAGTTATATCAATTACGCGATTTAAATCAACACCTTCACCTGGGCGTTTTTCACCCTTTCCCGTAATAAGCCACTCTACGCACACGCCAAATTTATTGGCGATCTTTATTGCTGTGTCCATCGACGGAAGTTTTTCACCGTTTAACCAATAGTTAATCATTGGCTGTGAATAATCAAGCCATTTAGCTAATTCCTTTTGTGTTTTGGGTGCGTCCGATTCACTCCAAAGCCGCTTAAATCGGCCTGCATACTCTGAATATTTCATCAGGTGATTATGCGCTAAAAATAAATCACTATTAATTATTGAATTAAAATAACTATCGGTTATAATCTTAGCCATGAATAGAGTTCAAGAAGTTAGAAATCAGTTTAAAACACAACATGAGATGGCTGTAGCTCTTGGAGTTACTCAAGCAGCCGTTTGTCAGTGGTTGTCAGGAGAAAAGAAAGCGTCTCCTAAAATCGCTGTTCAGATGGAAAAACTTACCGGCATTCCCCGCGAACAAATCCGACCCGACATCTTTGGAAAATAAATAATGTCACCCATGACACACAATGAAATCCCTATTGATCCACCGATAGACATAGCCTTCTACGAAAAGCTCAAACCTTGGGAGTTTGAAGCGTATATACGCAGCGAGCGGTTGACGGGGCTTGATGTTATCGGTCTGTCTACCGGCGGGGTGCATTACGTTATTTCCGGTAGCCTAGTTCGCGTGCATCAAAAGACGCTGAATAACGTGCAAGTGCCGCTAAAAAGTTACCCGATTCAGTTTGTTCATGACTCCGGTGCGTATCAGAGCGTACTTGAAAAGCATCGGCTAGACGCTCTGGCGTCATTAGGTTGGTGCGGATTAATTCGTCAATCAGCACTTGTAAGGCGGCTTGAATGCAAACTTGCTGCTCTATCTGAATCTGTCTTACGTAAATTTCTGAAGCATTTTTTTCGGTCATAAGTTTTAACCCTGTGTTAATTGATAGATGTGAGAGTTTTGATTTTAACACAGTGGTTTTTTTAATTTTTAAAGGTAGTAATTGGCATGACTGAGCACCCAGAAAAAAAAGACACCAACATTCCGATAGCGATGCCCTCGTCAATCAAGAGCGTCATTGTCGGGTACGCAGAAGAGGCGGGTATATCGACCAGTGAAATGGGTTTCAAAATCATATCTGAGTGGGTTGCTGCCAAAAGGTGTGAGGCTAATTTACTAAACAAGATACTGGGTATAAAGGTCTTAAGTGAATAGCATCTATACCAGAAATTTTCTTGAACTTTTTTAAAAATCTACTATGACAACACTCACAACAATTCTCTTATCCCTGGTATTCCTGATTGCAGTTGGATCAGTCACTTGGCTGTATCTAAGTACAAGAGATGATGACGATGACGATCATACCGGCTATGGCTTCTAGCCTGGTCTGTTGCCATGATTGCTAACACTTTACAAAAGATAAAACAGGGTCTGGCTTGGGCATTGGCCGGTGTGATCCTTATGAGCTGGGGATGGCTAAAAACCCCAGTCAAATACAAATAAGACAAGCCAGGGTGGCGCGAGGCAATAACTCAGAGAGCGGAATTTTCTGGGGTGGTACGTTAAAAGATAGGGATTGCAGTAAATTTCAGGCAAAAAAAAGCCCTGACATCCGACAAGATCAACAGGGCTTTTCACAACAAACAGAGGCATTATGACACCAACACTATACGATTATCAAGAAGAAGCAACGGAAACCCTGCGAAGTAATATTCGCAAGGGCGTCAGATCCCAGTTGCTGTGCGTGCCTACGGGCGGCGGCAAGACGGTTATTTCTGCGGCCATCATCCAGGGTGCAGTGCTTAAGGGCAGTTTTATTTTATTTTTGGCGCATCGTCGTGAATTAATAGATCAATCCTGTGCAAAGCTGGAGGATTTTGGCGTGCTGAATTATTCGGTGATTATGAGCGGCGACAAGCGTTATAACCCACTGGCTAAAGTGCATGTTGCCTCCATTCAAACATTGATGAAGCGGGAATTTCCACCGGCTGACTTGATTATTATTGATGAGTGTCACCGTGCGGCCAGTAAGTCGTATCGTGATGTATTGGCCAACTATCCCAAGGCCAAGGTAATTGGCTTGTCAGCGACACCGGAGCGGCTGGACGGCAAAGGCTTGGATGATATTTTTGACGAGCTGGTCGAAGTTATTACGATTGGCGAGTTGATCAATCGTGAGCGCTTGATTAAGCCTACGCTGTACACGGGTAAATTTGACAGCACATTGCTGGCCGGTATCAAAAAACGCCAGGGCGATTATGCGGAAGGCGAGCTTCAAGAGGCCGTGGACACGCCCAAGTTAGTCGGTGACATTATCGCCAACTGGAAAAAACACGCTAACGGTAAGTTGACCGTGGCGTTTGCGTGCGGGGTTGAACATTCAAGGCATATTGCCCAAGAGTTTTTTAATGCCGGTATTCCGGCAGCGTCGATTGATGGCGGTATGCCGTTAGCAGAACGTCGAGCCATTATTGCCGACTGGCGCAAGGGTTACATCAAGGTCGTGGTTAACTGCATGATCTTGACCGAGGGTTTTGATTTCCCTGAATTGGAGTGCTGTATTTTAGCCGCGCCCACCAAGTCGATTGCCAAGGCGCTACAAATGATCGGGCGAATTATGCGCACGGCCAACAACAAGTTTGGGGCGATTGTGCTGGATCATGCCGGTATTATTGACGAGCATGGCGCACCGCACTTAAATCGGGTATGGACGCTGTTAGGCGATAAAGACCGCAAGAAAAAAGATAAAGAGGTTGATACATTGGCGACTTGCGAGTGTTGTGATCTGATTTACAACGCGGAACCCAAGGCTTGGCTTGCTGATGTCCAAGAGAAATTATTGGCTGAGTTAATGCCTAAAGCCAAAGCGGCAATGAAGGCTAAAAAACACAGTGCCTTATCGCTTTGTCCGGGTTGTGGAATAGGTAATTGTAAGGTGTGCAATAGTCAGTTTAAGTTATCCATGGAAAAGGTTGATATTGATGAGGTAGCGTTTACCAAAGAGGGTTACTGTCCGCAATGTCACGCGCTTTATACCGATGACCAAGCGCACATGGTTAATGAAGAGGAAGAAAAGGAGCTGCCAACATCTACCGAGGACGAATTAACGCTTTTTGAATCGGATGAAATGCCACTGGCTTTACGGGTAAAAAATCAATTTAGAAAGCACATGCGTATGGCACAGGAAAAAGGTTGGAAGCGGGGGAAAGTATTTTATGAGATTAAAAAAGAATTTGGTGATGAAGGTGCGGCGCTAATACCGAGGCATACTGCGGAATGGTGGAGGCAAGTCGCATGAGTACGTTGGTTGAAGCTATTATCGCTTTTGGCTATTCAGCGCCCCGCGACATTATCATGGATGGTGAAATGCACCGCTTTGCAACTGATCAGAATAAAAGTTATTCAAAAGATGGTTGGTATATCGCTTTCGATGATTCAAAAGGCAGGGCAGGATCGTTCGGCAGCTGGCGCGATGGCTCAAAAACTACCTGGTCAAATGGCACAGGCCGACTATTAACCCGCACAGAACTTGCCGACATCGATAAAAAAATAGCACTTAAATTTGAGGAAGCCAAAAAAGAAAAAGCTGAGGCGGCTCAAAGAGCAAAGCGCCTATATGAACAAGCGTCAGAAAATGGCACATCTGCTTATTTAGCAAAAAAAGGTATTGAGAAACCTGCAGGATGCCGGTTTGTATCTGAGATTCCTTCATCGGCGTTTGGCTTTAAAGGTGAGCGCGCCATTACCGCCATGATTACGCCTGTCTATGCCCCATCCGGTGTAATAGCCACGCTGCAAATTATTACTGATGACGGTACCAAGTTATTTATGAAGGGCGGCAGCACTACCGGCGGTTGGTTTCCCCTGGGGGATTGGCAGTCATCAAAATGTGTGGTGATTGCCGAGGGCTTGGCAACGGCACAATCTATTCATCAAGCCTCAGGTTTACCTGTAATCGCGGCCTTCTCGGCCAACAATTTACAAAAAGTCGCATTGATGGCCCGCAATAAAAACGCGCTGGCTGAAATATTGATTGCGGTCGATGGCGATAAGGCGGGGCGCGATCATTCGGATATTGCGGCTAAATCTTGCAATGGGAAAATGATTGAGGCGACCGATGGAATGGATTGGAATGATGTTCATCAAGCAGAAGGTTTAGCCGTTGTAAGAAGGGCATTTGTAACTGAAGAAATTAACACGCTCTGGAAAGCGGATCTGATTGTTAAGCAAAAGGCGGACGGGACACAGACGATAGTTAAGTGCGTTTCTAATTTTACAACGATTCTACAGAACAGCGATGAATGGAAGGACGTGCTGTCTTATGATGATTTTCTTTACAAAATAATCCCGGTAAAAGCGCCACCTATCAATCTAAATTCTGGTGATGAACTGCAAACTCATCACATGACTGAGGTGCGAGCCAGTCTTGAGAAGAATCATTTTAAAGATAATTTATCCAAAGATGTGGTTAATGAAGCAATTGTATTGGCGGCCATGCAAAAGAAAAGCCATCAAGTCATCGACTATATCAGTCATTTAAAATGGGATGGAGCCCCCAGGATAGAGACTTTTTTAGAATTGGTTACCGGCTGCAAGAATGATGATGTTGCTTATATTCGCGGTGTGTCTACCTATCTTTTTATGTCCGCTGTAAACCGTATTTTTGAACCCGGCTCAAAGGCTGATGCTGTTGTGGTTTTTGAAGGCGATCAGGGCATTAAGAAATCAACGTTAGTACAAGAGCTTTTTTATAAAAAATGGTGTGCCGCGATTACCTCATCCTTTAGTGATAAGGATTTTTACCAAAATTTACGCGGCAAATGGTGCATGGTTTTTGATGACTTGCATTGCATGAAAGCTTCTGACCAAAATCAGATGAAAGCCATTTTATCCTCTGAAAAAGATACTTATCGGGCCAGTTATGCCGCTTCACCTCAAGACTGGCTGCGTCAAAACATATTTATAGCAACAACCAATGATCATAGATACCTGGATGATCCTACGGGTGCCAGGCGCTGGCTGCCTATTTTTTGCGTAAAAATAGATATTGATTATGTAAAGAACAACCGTGATCAATTATGGGCGGAAGCAGTCGCTAAAAGAAATACTGCCAACGAATATTGGTCGGTGCCCAATGCGGCGCTGCATCAGGAAGATAGGCAAACTATTGACCCGTGGGAAAATGATATTAACCGGTATTTGGATTCTTTAGAGGAAAGACGGCTATTCGGTAAAAAACATATTGATGTCTTCCCCGAGGAAATATTAAAAGAATGCCTGCACATACCTATTAAGGAATTAACAAAATCAAATCGAAGCCGCGTTATAGGGATTTTAACCCGACTTGGATATAAAGAGAGCGTTCCTAAAGATGAAAACGGGAGATCTTATAAATGTTATAGAAAAAAATAGATTCTACGTATTTTCTACGTATTTTCTACCCTTTTTCTACCCAAGGGAGGCCATGCCGCAGCTACGTTCTACCCTTCTACTTGTTTTTTTTGTGTTGGCTGGGCTATAGATATTACAGCTATTATAGCTCTTACCATTTAAAAATATATAGGTAGAAGAGGTAGAAGGGTAGAAAGAAAATTAAATCAATAAGTTAAAAAAAAATTATAGGTAGAAAAAGGGTAGAACAATGGTAGAAAAAATAATTGGAAAATATTTGATAAAGCAAAATCACCGCAATGATCCTATTGGGGACTTGGCGCGTGATTTTATTGATAGCGGTGATGAGTGTCCTAGTGATGACTTAGATTCATGGGAGCTTTATTTAGGAAGAAGGGGTGCATGTTCGCTTGCTTATGAGGCACTTAAGGCTTTATTTATTGAGCTTGGATATATTGAAGATGATGAAGACGAATGACCGAACATAATCACCAAAAATTATTCATTGCCTGGTGTCGGCTGAATTACCCAACGGTTCCGGTGTTTGCTATTCCCAACGGCGGCAAACGTGGACAGATAGAAGCCAAGCGACTGCAAGATGAAGGGGTGCTGGCTGGCGTTCCTGATGTTTTCTTTGCCAACGGTAAGCCCGGCCTTTTTATTGAGATGAAGGAGCCTAATCGTGGACGAGTACAAAAAGTGCAAAAAGAACTTATCAGCAGGCTTGAGGGGAATGGTTACCCGGTTGTTGTGTGTTATGGCTATGAGCAGGCCAAGTCTGCTTTATTGGAGTATTTGAACTAATGGCTGACGACATAGACGCTACCGACATCCGCCAGCAACACTTCCTTGATGTCTCTATCAAAAATATCTGCGCCGCTGCAAAAATTGACATTGTGGGTAGTGGGGCGTGTGTGGTCTGCGGGAATGAGGTTGAGGCGGTAGTGTGCAACGGTAAGCCGGTTATCGGGCGCTGGTGTTCTGTGGAGTGTAGGGATCGGAGTGATTTATAAGTGCGTCAAAAAATAGCGCCTTACGTGATGCCGTTGGTTTATGTGGTGATCGGCTTAGTGTTAGTGATTGGCATCGTGATGATTGCGATTAGGGTTTTGTTTCGCGAGGGCGTGGATCGGTTATGGCGCTAACATGGCCCATGTTAAGCCTGCAACCGATTAATCTGTTTAATCTACCGGCACACCTAAAATCGGAGTGCAAACATACCCACTGGATGATCCTGCATAGTCGCCATGAAAAATGGTGTTATGACTGCGGGGTTAAGCGGTCAACAGAAAGCCATACCCCCAAGCATCAGCGGTAGTGCGGAAGATGAAGATATTGGTTGTTATGATTGAGTTATGGAACTAACTAATAAACAAGATAAGTTTGCTCAAGGTGTCGCCTCTGGCATGACAGGTGCTGATGCTTATCGTGCGGCCTACAGTGCTGACAAAATGAAGGCTGAAACCATCCATGCTAAAGCATCGATTCTGATGAAAAAGGATATGGTTAGGGCAAGGGTCGAAGAATTAAGAAAGCCAATTCTGGAGGCGGTCGGTTTAACGCTGGCAGTACATTTATCGCGATTGGATGATCTGAGCAGGGGCGCTGAGAAAATAGATAGCTATGGCCCTGCTATATCTGCAGAAGTATCAAGAGGTCGAGCCGCCGGGCTGTATGTTGATCGTCTTGAGGTTAATGTAAACATGAAGCTTGCCGAACGATTAAAGGATGCTAATGAGCAGCGAAAACTTAGAGCTAGAACTGATTAATACGATTGGGGCACTTGATCATGATCCGTTGGAATTTGTTTATTACGCATTCAACTGGGGAGTTGGTGAGCTGTCAGCATTTGATGGCCCGGATGAGTGGCAGGTTCAAACGCTTACAGAGATTGGCGATCAACTTAAAGCAGGTGAAATTTCAACCCAAGAAGCTATTCAGATTGCAGTAGCTTCGGGCCACGGCATCGGAAAATCTGCCCTAGTTTCGTGGATTATTCTATGGGCCATCAGTACGAAGTCAGACACCAAGGGAGTGGTTACAGCCAACACTGAAAACCAGTTAAAGACCAAGACCTGGGCAGAATTAGCCAAGTGGTACCGGCTGTGCATTACCCGGGATTGGTTTAAATTTACTGCAACAGCGATATTTTCTGTCGATGTAGAGCATGAGAAAACGTGGCGCATTGATATGGTGGCCTGGTCAGAGCGCAACACCGAGGCGTTTGCTGGATTGCATAACAAGGGATCTAGGGTTCTATTGATATTCGATGAAGCCTCTGCCATACACGACATGATATGGGAGGTATCAGAAGGTGCGCTGACTGACTCTGATACTGAGATTATCTGGTGTTGTTTTGGTAATCCTACGCAAAACATAGGACGCTTTCGCGAGTGCTTTGGTAAGTTCAAGCATCGATGGATAACCAGGCAGATTGATAGTCGCACTGTCAAGATGACCAACAAAACCCAGTTGCAAAAATGGGTTGATGATTATGGTGAAGACTCTGACTTTGTGCGTGTCCGTGTGCGTGGCGCGTTTCCTTCGGCTTCGTCTAATGCATTGTTCGGCCTGGATGATGTTGAAGCATCTATGGCGAGGGTTGATCCAATTGGCTCACAAAGTCATGCGGCTATTATTCTTGGTGTCGACGTAGCAAGGCAAGGCGACGACTCCAGCGCAATAGCAAGGCGGCAAGGCATGGCCTCATGGCCCATTCGCTTAATGAAGATACCTGACACTATGCTGGTGGCGTCTCAAGTTAGCCAAGACATCAATACCCATAATGCTGATGCGTGCTTTGTTGATGAAACAGGTGGCTATGGTGCGGGTGTAGTGGACGCGCTCAGGCAGATAGGAAAAGACCCTATTGGTGTTCAGTTTGGCGGTGTTGCGCTCGATAATCGTTATTTTAACAAGCGCTCTGAAATGTATTTTGAGTTATCCAAGTGGATCAAGTCGGGCGGTAACCTGGCGGATGACAAGGAATTAAAAGAGGAGCTGTGCGCAACTACTTATACTTTCCAGGGCGACAAATTCAGGCTATGCAGCAAGGATGATATTAAAGCTGTTATTGGCCGGTCACCTGATAAGGCTGACGCACTGGCACTCACCTTCGCCTTTCCCGTATCTCCCAAGAACCCGTTTGGCAATAGTCACAACTCCCGCGCTGAATCTATGCGCACTTATGACCCCTACTTAAAGCGCTAATGTGTAAAGTTCATGGAGAGAAGCACCCCAAAGCCCGCTTAACTGACCATGATTGCGAGTTGATCAGGGAGTTGGGTGATCCAGACGAGCCAGACCGCTTAACCTACGCCGCTATTGCTCTGAAGTTTGAGTGCAGCAAATCAACGATAAGAGACATTGTTAAGTGCCGCACCCGTTGGTTTAGCCACAGGTGCGGATGATAATGTAAATGGGCATTACACTCGCTGTAAATTCCTACAGCGAGATTATCTTATGTGTTTTGGCGGCTCTTCTGCTCCATCGGCTCCACCTCCACCACCGCCTCCCCCTCAGTTGGCGAAATCGCCTGATGTGGCAGCGGTCAAAGCATCCACGTCTGCCAATAATGTAGCGGGTGGTGGTGTTACCCCATCAACAACCCTGTTAACCGGCGGACAAGGACAAGCGATTGATCCTGCTACGCTGGGCAAGAAGACCTTGCTCGGCAGCTAATGGACGATCAAGTCAAATTATTGAGCCAACGCTGGGGCGCTCTTAAAAAAGAACGCTCGAGCTGGATGGGTCAATGGATGGAAGTGTCGGCCAATCTGTTGCCGGTGAACGGGCGCTATTTTATCAGTGACCGAAATCGGGGCTTTAAGCGCTTCAATTCCATTTATGACTCAACCGGTACCCGTGCATTAAGAGTGTTATCGGCCGGGATGATGTCGGGCATGACTTCGCCTTCACGGCCCTGGTTTAGATTGTCGGTGAGCGATAGCGACTTGATGCAGTACCAGCCGGTCAAGGTCTGGCTGAATGCCGTGACTGATCAGGTTGGTGATGTGATGGCCAAGTCCAATCTGTACCGTGTCCTGCATACCATGTATGAAGAGCTGGGCGCATTTGGCACGTCGGCCGCACTGATTGCCGAAGACTACAAGAATGTCATCCACCTGCACCCTTTTACCATTGGCGAATATGCCATCACCACCAACTGGAAGGGTGATGTTACTACGTTGTATCGTGAGTTTGACAATACTGTAGGCGCCATTGTTGCCGAGTTTGGCTTGGAGAACTGTTCCAGTGCGGTCAAGTCTGCCTATCAACGCGGCACACTCGATCAATGGATCACGATTGTTCATGCCATTGAGCCTCGCACTGATCGAGATCCCAATAAGAAAGACTCCATTAACATGCCATGGCGCTCTGTGTACTTTGAGCGGTCATCCACCAACAAATCTGTCTTGCGTGAATCCGGTTATAAGTCGTTTCCTTGTGTGTGTCCTCGTTGGCAAACCGTCGGCGGTGATATTTACGGGGTTTCACCCGGCATGGAAGCGTTGGGCGATATTAAAGGCCTGCAATCGCAAGAGTTCAGAAAGCTGTTGGCCATTGACTATCAGTCAAACCCACCGATTCAAGTGCCATCAAGCATGAAGAATCGGGAGACGGAACTGTTCCCCGGTGGCGTCAGTTATTACGATGCGCAAAGTGGCTCGCAAGGTATCAAGACCGCCTACGAAGTCAACCTGGACATCCGCAACCTGTTGGCTTCCCAACAAGATACCAGGCAACGGGTCAACGCGGCATTTTTCTCTGATCTATTCATGATGATCAGCAGTCAAGATACTGGACGCATGACGGCTACCGAAGTCGCGGCACGCAACGAAGAGAAGATGCTGATGTTGGGGCCGGTAGTTGAGCGCCTGAATAACGAATTGCTTGATCCTTTGGTGGAAACGGTGTTTGAACGACTGTTAAGCGCCGGGATGTTACCGCCACCGCCTGAAGAACTGCAAGGCCATGATCTCAATATTGAGTATGTCTCGATGTTAAGCCAGGCACAAAAAGCCGTGTCCACCAATTCTATCGATAGATTTGTTGGCAACTTGGGACAGATAGCACAGCTGCGCCCTGATGTGCTGGACAAGTTTGACCCGGATCATTGGGCTGATTTGTACAGCGACAAACTGGGTATAGATCCCGAATTGATTCTGCCCGGTGAGCAAGTGGCACTGGTCAGGCAACAACGCGCCCAAGCACAACAACAAGCCCAACAACAAGAAGCCATGATGAATGCCAGTCAGACTGCCAAGAATCTTGGTCAAACATCCACTCAGTCCGGCACTATGTCGGGTGATCTACTTAACAAAATGCAAGGACAACAATAATGCCTAGACAATTATTTTCAACACTTGGTTATACGCTTGGAGCCAAAGAAACCTCAGAGCTTGAGGGTGTCGCAACCACGGCAACCAATTCAACCAACTTGGCCAGTGGCCCCTGTACTGGTATTTATGTCACCGTGGGCGGTAACGTAGCAGGCACTTTAGCATCCGGCGGCACCTTTCTATTGACAGGCTTGATTGCCGGTCAAATAGTCAAGATCAATGCGTCCATCATTGCAGCCGATTTAACGACTGCAACCGGTATTTATGCGCTTTATCCAGCGGGTAATTTGTAATGCAAACAACCAATTTACGCTCAGAAAATACCGCGCCTGCGGAAAGCGCTCAAGCGGTCACTCCCAATGACAGCGCTGACTTGGCTGGACTTAGCAGGGCTTTATATATTGGGAGCTACGGCAATGCCAACGTTGATATGGCTGATGGGACAACTATCTTATTTTTGGGATTATCATCCGGGCAAATACTACCTATCAGAGCTAAGCGGGTAAGATTGACCAATACGACAGCTACCAACATTATTGCGCTGTACTAATTATGCAATTATCTGGATTATCATTAGCAATTACTAATAACCTGGGAAATATATTTAACCTTAGAGCAATTAGCACTATAGGCGTAGCAGGCGCTCAAGGCTTTGGCGTAGGGCTATGTAAAAACCTGCCGTCCGGTTTTGCCAAAATGACTGGAACAGATGATACTGCGTCCGCAAATTATGGCAACTATCAGTACACGGATGGCTCGGTTATGTGCTGGATACCTGCCTTTTATTACAAGATCGGTACGGGTAGTAACGGTTTTAATCTTAATATCGTTGATATTAAAGATTATGCTTACTATGCTGATGTTACTACTGCCAATGCC
>CAIUYS010000156.1 GCA_903903365.1 uncultured Methylococcaceae bacterium | reverse complement strand
TTCGGTTTTCTGTTGGCTTTGGCAAGGTTTTATGGTCTTACCAGAAAACCCCTGAGTCGACAGAGTATGTATTATCAGCAATTCCGCTGGGCGGCTATGTCAAAATGGTCGATGAGCGGGAAGGCGAAGTTAAACCGGAAGACTTGGCCTTTGCTTTTAACCGTCAGTCTTTGCCGGGTAGAACGGCAATTGTTGCGGCAGGCCCCATTTTTAACCTGATACTGGCGGTCGCCTTGTTTTGGAGTGTGTTGGTTATTGGTGAAACGGGCATAAAACCCATACTCGGCGTAGTCGGGCAAGGCACATTAGCCGCGACTGCGGGTTTTGTAGAGGGTGATCAGATTGTTTCAGTTAATGACAAGTTGACACCGACCTGGACTGAAGCCATGGGTGCAATAATAGCCTCTGCAATGGATGGGGGGCAAGGTATTAAGGTTGCCGTAAAAAACATCGATGAACAGGACGCGGTCAGGACACTAAATATTCCAGAAAGTGATGCCCAAAATCCGGATGCCTTGTATGGAAAATTAGGCTTTAAGCCGTGGTCTCCCAAATTAAAACCGATTATAGGCAAGGTGCTTCCCGAAAGTGCCGCCTTAACTGCGGGCTTGCGACCAGGTGATTTGATTATCAGCGCCGATGGCACGGTTATGAATGACTGGATGCAATGGGTAGAAACCGTAAAAACCCGCCCGAGTGTTGCTATCCAACTACTGATAGAGCGTGATGGCGTTCAGTTGCCTATCACGATTACCCCCAAAAGTGTGCAGGTTGAGCAGAAAACAGAAGGCAAGATTGGTGCGTCCGTTTTTGTTCCGGAAGAGCTGATAAAGTCAGTGAGTATTGAATATTCACTGTCACCACTAAAAGCCATACCGGTTGCCTTTGAAACGACCTGGTATTATTCTGCGGCAACGTTAAAAATGATGGGCAAAATGCTGATTGGCCGAGCGTCCGTAGAAAATTTGAGCGGCCCTATCAGCATCGCACAGTATGCAGGACAATCAGCAGAAATGGGTCTGGTACATTTTTTAAAATTTATGGCGCTGGTTAGTGTGAGTTTAGGCGTGTTAAATTTACTGCCGATTCCTGTGCTGGATGGTGGACATTTGTTGTTTTTTGGCTTGGAAGCCATTAAAGGCAAACCTGTTTCAGAAAAGATACAAACCTTTTTTCAGCAAGTCGGCATTGCTTTACTCATGTCGTTAATGGCATTGGCGATGGTTCTTGATGTTCAACGTTTATTTAATTAATAAATCCCGCGCTTTTTAGCCTTTAAAAATCCAATCCAGTACACACGAGAACACTATGAGAAAAGTTATTAAGATTACCGCGTTATCATTATTGGGTCTGACATTATCTACCGCTAATGCGGATGAGACTGCCATCAGGCAATCAATGACTCAGTCAATGCCCACCATGAAAATTGATTCCGTAAAGCCTTCAGAAATTAAAGGGCTTTATGAGGTTGCCGTGGGTGCCAATACATTTTATGTTTCCGAGGATGGAAAGTATTTGATACAAGGTCACTTGATTGATGTGGCAGCCCGCAAAGATTTAACGGAAGAGAAATTAAATAATACCCGAAAACTGGCTCTTGAAAAAATGGGTCAAGCTAAAATGATTGTGTTTAAACCCAAAATTGCTAAATATACCGTTTCAATTTTTACCGATATAGATTGCGGCTACTGTCGTAAACTTCATTCAGAAATGGATCAGTATTTGGCGCAAGGCATTACCATTCAATACTTGTTTTTCCCAAGAGCCGGCAAAGGTTCAGAGTCCTACACCAAAGCCATCTCGGTTTGGTGCGCTGTTGATCGAAATGCCGCCTTAACCGCAGCGAAAAAAGATCAAAAAGTACCGGTTAAAACCTGTGACAACCCTATTGATGAACACATGCAGTTAGCCGAGGAGTTTAAGGTAAACGGAACGCCCATGATTGTCTCTGAAAACGGCACTATCTTTCCAGGTTATTTACCGGCAAAACAATTAGTTGAAGCACTGGAAAACGAAAAAAATCCGCAGTAAATTTTGATAAGGTTCGGGGTAAGGTAGCTCGCAAAAATCGCCACAGATTCACGGATTATAAATAGTTCGAATCTGTGGCGGTTTACTTATTGCAAGTTATATAACAAGATTTTTTACTTCGAGCATCACACCAAGCCCTTAAGCTTATAAACCAAATCTAATGCCTGCCTTGGGCTTAGGTCATCCGGTTTTACGTCTTCCAGAAAAGTAACCACTGGATGACATTCTTTTGCTGAAAACAAATCCAGTTGGTTAACGCCGGTTGCGGATTGTTGTTCTGTGTAGGCATGATCTTCTAAATGCCGTAATTTGGTTTTGGCTTTATCTATCACTGAACGGGGCACTCCGGCTAAAGCGGCGACTTGCAAACCATAGCTTTGACTGGCTGGGCCGTCTTTAACCGTATGTAAAAATATAATCTTGTCACCGTGTTCAATGGCATCCAAATGCACGTTATGGATGGTTTTTTGTTCATCGGCCAAGGTGGTTAATTCAAAATAGTGTGTTGCAAACAGCGTAAAGGCCTTGGTTTCTTTTGCCAGATGGTCGGCGCAGGCCCACGCCAAAGACAAACCGTCAAAGGTGCTGGTACCTCGACCTATCTCATCCATCAAAATCAGACTTTTTGAAGTCGCGTTATGCAGAATATTGGCGGTTTCCGACATTTCAACCATAAAGGTAGAACGCCCACTGGCCAGATCATCAGATGCGCCAATGCGGGTAAAAATTTTGTCGACAGGCCCGCAAGCCAAGGTTTTTGCCGGCACATAACAGCCGATGTGCGCGATTAACACAATAAGCGCGGCTTGGCGCATATACGTCGATTTACCGCCCATATTAGGGCCGGTAACCACCAGCATACGGCGCTGGTTGGAAAATGACAGATCGTTGGGGACAAAAGGAATGTCGGACACCTGCTCAACCACCAGATGCCGCCCGCCTTCAATCGTTATGCCGGCTTTATCAACCAGTGCCGGTTGCGATAAATTTAAGGTTTCGGCACGTTCGGCAAAGTTGACCAGCACATCCAGCTCAGCCAAAGCCGCCGCGCATTGTTGCAAGGGAATTAATGAGGCCGCGATAATGTTAAGCAGCTCTTCGTACAAGGCTTTTTCAAAAGACAGGGATTTTTCCTTGGCACTGAGCACCTTATCTTCAAACGATTTTAATTCTTCGGTAATGTAACGTTCTGCGCCTTTTAATGTTTGTTTGCGGGTGTAATGCGGCGGCACTTTTGCCGCATGTAAGTGGGAAATCTCAATATAATAACCGTGTACGCGGTTGTAATTGACCTTAAGCGTGCTAATCCCCGTCGCTGCTTTTTCACGATTTTCCATGTCAATCAGAAATTGATCGGCATTTTGGCTTAAGTGTCGCAAATCATCCAGATCCTGATTGTAACCTTTTGCTATCACGCCGCCGTCACGAATAAGCACGGGTGGATTATCAATGATGGCTTTTTCAAGTAGCGTTAATATCGCGGGTTGTTCACCGATTTGTTTTGCGGTATGGGCCAGTTGTTCATTATCGCTCGTTGCAAGTGTCTGTTGTAAGGCCGGTAACACTGCCAAGGTATTGCGCAGCACCAATAAATCACGGGGACGCGCAGATTTTAAGGCGATGCGCGAACTAATCCGTTCAATGTCGCCTACTTGTCGCAAGTGGGTTTGGACCGCTTTATACAAATTGTCATTCAGTAAACTGGCAACACAGGCATAACGATTATTAAGGATGCGATGGTCGCGTAAAGGCCGGTTAATCCAACGCCTTAAACATCGACTGCCCATTGCCGTAGCCGTTTTATCCAAAACGCCAAACAGCGTGTATTGCAGATGTCCGGAGGGATGATAATCCAGCTCAAGATTACGGCGGCTGGAAGCATCCAGCAAAATACTGTCATCACTGCTTTCTGTGCGGATACCCTGAATATGCGGCAGAGCACTTTGCTGGGTATCTTTAACATACTGCAATAAAGCGCCGGCTGCGGCAATGGCTGCGGGTAAGTGATTGCAGCCAAAGCCTTTTAAATCAAGGGTGTTAAATTGTTTTAATACTCGTTGCCTGGCGCTTTCCGGTTCAAAATGCCAGGGCGGTCTTCTGCATAAACCGGATCGTTGCTGTAAATTTGCAGGCAACGGCCAGTCTTCGCTAAACAGCAGTTCAGCGGGATTAAGGCGTCCCAATTCACTCAGTAACTGGTCTTCAGATTCCACCTGTTGCAAAACAAAGCGGCCACTGGTTAAATCCAGACTGGCTATGCCATGTTGCGTTCCCTGGTTACCGTTTGAAAACGTACACACAGCTACCAAAAGATTATCTTTTCGGTCTTCCAGCAAGGCTTCATCAGTGACGGTTCCCGGTGTAACAATCCGCACCACTTTACGCTCAACGGGGCCTTTAGATGTTGCTGGGTCACCGATTTGTTCGCAAATGGCGATGGATTCGCCGTTTTTTAATAGTTTGGCAAGGTAGCCTTCAGCGGCGTGATAGGGTATGCCAGCCATAGGAATCGGCAACCCCGCTGATTGGCCGCGACTGGTTAAGGTAATATCCAGTAATTGCGAGGCCTTTTTAGCGTCATCAAAAAACAGTTCGTAAAAATCCCCCATTCGATAAAATAAAAGGGTATCAGGGTGATCTGATTTGATGCGCAAATATTGCTGCATCAT
>CAIUYS010000155.1 GCA_903903365.1 uncultured Methylococcaceae bacterium | reverse complement strand
CTGTCTATCAGTCCCGCCGACTTTGGTACTGTGATGGAGATGTTAAGCAATAATCACTTGTTTGATGAAGAAGACGGCTGGCGTCGCGTCATTATTGAAAAACCGTTTGGTTATGATCTGGACAGCGCCGAGGCACTACAAAAACGCATCAGCCGCTATTTAACGGAAGAGCAAATTTACCGTATCGATCATTATTTAGGTAAAGGCATGGTGCAAAATGTGCTGGTATTTCGTTTTGCCAATGTCATGCTGGAACCGTTATGGAACCGCAATTACATCGATCATATTCAAATTACTCATTCGGAAGAAATCGGAATAGAGAGCCGGGCTGATTATTATAACGGTGCCGGAGCCATGCGTGATATGTTGCAAAGCCACCTGTTGCAACTACTGACGCTGGTAACCATGGAACCCCCTGCCTCAATGGCCGCCGAATCTTTGCGGGATGAAAAAGTTAAGGTATTAAAATCAATCCGCCCTATTCCCAAAGAAGCCGTGCATGGTCATGCCTTTCGGGGTCAATATTCCCAAGGTCATATCAACGGTGAAAAGGTCAAAGGTTATTTACAGGAAGACAATATTCCCGCCAATAGCGTGACCGAAACCTATGCGTCCATGAAACTGTATATCGATAACTGGCGGTGGCGCGGTGTGCCCATGTATTTGCGTACCGGTAAACGTTTGGCTCAAGCGCAATCGACTATTTCTATTTGCTTTCGCCATCCGCCGTTACAATTTTTCAGGGATACCAATGTGCAATGTATGAACCAAAACTGGATATTATTGGGCATACAACCGGAAGAATGTATTCGTATTGAAATGACCGTAAAAGAACCCGGACTGGAAATGAGTACACGAACCAGCAGCTTGGATGCCAGCTTTAGAAATGAAGATGAAAAAGCCATCGACGCTTATGAAGATTTGTTGCTGGATGTTTTAAAAGGCGACCGTTCACTCTTTCTGCGCTTTGACGAAGTCGAATATGCGTGGCGTATTGTTGACCCCATCTTGCAAACTTGGGCAATTGAACGTGACCACATCGCCACTTATCCAGCGGGTTCTTGGGGGCCTGAAGACAGTCGCCTATTTGATAAAAGCGCCCAATCCTGGCGCAGTTCTTTAACACCGGAGTGTAAATAAATGCAAGATAACAGTCGTTGGCACAACCTGGAAACAGCCGATCAGGTGGCTGAGGCCGCTTACCAACAAATTCTTAAGGCCGCTGATCAAGCCATTGCGGAACACGGCAATTTTAAAATAGTATTAGCCGGTGGCGGCACGCCCGAAAAAGTGTATCGCTTATTGGCTCAGGCAGAGGCCGATTGGTCAAAATGGTTTATCTACTATGGTGACGAGCGTTGCTTGCCAGTCGATCATGCGGATAGAAACAGCCTGATGGCAACCCGAGTTTTTCTGGAAAAAGTCGCTATTCCAGAGGCGCAGATTTTTACAATTCCCGCTGAACTGGGGCCGGAACCAGCCGCTAAAAAATATCAACACATTGTTGCAAGTGCGCTTCCGTTTGATATGGTTTTGTTGGGCATGGGCGAAGATGGTCATACGGCCAGTTTATTTCCAGGGCATCAGCATCCTGCAGATGAATTGACTCATGCGGTTTATAATTCACCCAAACCACCGCCTGAACGGGTTTCCATCAGTGCAAAAGCGTTAAGCAACACGCAAGAACTCATCTTTCTGATTACGGGTACCAACAAACAGGAAGCGGTTAATGACTGGCGTTTAGGTAAGGATTTACCGGTTGCTACCATCAACCCGAAAAACCCTATCGATGTTTATATTGATAAGGATGCTTATAATCCTTAGGAAAGGGTGGCTTTATAAGTCGTTGATAAGTTTGTGTATTACCGATAAGTGCAGAACAGCATTTTCCCTTTAATGCTTGTTATGGCTGACTTTACGAACTCAATGTGAAGATTTAAGTACCAGAAACGGCGTAGGCCGGAATAAGGCTTTTCGAGCGTAAGCGAGAATAAGCGTTTCCGGCTTTCTGTACGAAAGTGCAGGAAACGCCACCACGCGCTACGCTTGGGTGGTCTTATTCCG
>CAIUYS010000154.1 GCA_903903365.1 uncultured Methylococcaceae bacterium | reverse complement strand
CGATCTCTCAGGCGGAGAATGATCCCGGCGTTCGACAGGGATCTCTTGGTGGGGGTGCTCCATTTTCAAAACTGACTCCAATTGAATTGGAATTGTTCAACGAAGGGGTGCAACGCGCCATTCAATTAGAGGCCGTGTGCGACGACTGCGCAGATCGGACAATCGGCAGTTTTACAGAACCTACGCAGGCAAACTTTGTCACGTTGACGAACTCGGCTGGTTTGGGTGCACGGGTTTAACGGCGACCAGAGTGCACCGTTTGCCCCAATCAACCCTCGCTCGGCGGTTCTGGCGGTTTCTTGGTGCCTAATCCACATGATCCGCCAAATCAACATCGTCCGCCTGAAAACCCGATGTTCGATCTTATTCCGCATCGTAAAGGGGCCACAAACCGGGTACCTTCGTTTATTTAACAATTCGGAGCAATCCGTGAAGTGCGCTTCGTTACGAAACCGGATGGCTCCCGATGGTGGCGTTCATCAGCTCTTCACGGTGGTCGTTCGGTCTGATATTGGTATCAATGGTTGTACGGATGACGAATTGCCGCCCACCGATTTCGAATCTGAGTTTCGCCGCAGCAACACACGATTTCGGATTCCACTACAACTCTTTGGCCTTGGCATTATTGATGGCATACAAGACAAGGAGATTATCGAGCGTCATGCAGCAACAACAGATATTCGTAAAAAGTTAGGAATCATAGGGGTTCCGAATCGTAGCGGCAACGATGGTACCATTTCCCGATTTGGTTGGAAGGCACAAAATAAATCAATTGCTATGTTTGCGGGTTAGGCAGACAACGTCGAAATGGGGGTAACAACTGATCTGTTCCCGCAAGCGACCGATGAAAATACTATCTGCAACAACGATAAAAGTGAGCCTAACGATATTACCCGTACTGATCCTGACGATAGTCGCAACCAGGCTTTTTCCAATCCGCTGCATATAATTCCGGACTGGCTACAGTTTGCACTCTTCATGCGCTTCCTGGATGCACCTTAGCCAGTTGCGTTAACTGCAAGAGCGCAACACGGGCGGCAACTCTTTGGCGTCAACTCCGGCCAGCCTGGTATCGGATGTTTCGCCTGTCATGCCCCACAGATGGTCACTCCACCTCGTAGTGAGACGCCGGCGCTGGAGAGCGTTACCGCAAATCTGTATTCTGATCTGCTAATCTACCACATGGGCAAAGGTCTTGCCGATGACATTACGCAGGGCGCGGCAACGGGTGATATGTTCCGCTCGACCCCGTTATGGGGTGTGGGTCAACGGTTGTTTTTCCTGCATGACGGGCGTACAAGCGATCAAGGCGCATTACTCTCCGGAGAACAAATGCAAAAACCAAGACGAAGTTTCTTCGTGCTATGGGGCTTCGGAAGCGAATATCGTAATCACGCACTTCAATTCCCTTTCCCCATCTTACAAACAAGCGATCCTGGATTTCCTTCGATCGTTATGAAGCCGGGTAGATGTTGAGGGGTTAGCCAGGGCGTTCAGTTTGCTAACAAGTAACAGGCACGGATTTCTCCTGAACAGCTGTTTAAAACTTGAAGGTCATTCGGAGACCGCCAGTAATCGATAACCCTGTATTCATAGCATGCATGATCCTTGCCGATTAACGCCGGGATTTCGCTAAATAGCGTTCACAAATATTAATTATATTATATGCTACGGGTTCCCCAGGTTGATATTTTTAAGCAGACATAATGAATTTAAACAAACTGGCCATCGTTCTGGCTCTCTGTTTGACCCTGTTGGGTTGTGCCCACCCGGTAATGACGAAAATTAAAATTGTTGCTTTCAACGATTTTCACGGTCAACTGGAATCACCGGGAACGTTCCGGCAAACGCCTGCCAGTCCGGCTTCGACTAATGTTTCTGTTGGTGGTGTTGACTGGATGGCCGGCTATATTGCTCATCTGAAGCGTCAAAACCCGAATACAGTGGTTGTTTCTGCCGGCGACCTTATCGGCGCAACTCCCTTGATTTCAGCGTTGTTTCATGACGAAGGCACCATTGAAGCCATGAATCGTTTGGGCCTGGATTTTAATTCAGTCGGCAATCATGAGTTTGACGAAGGCAAAACCGAACTCAAACGCATGCAAAGTGGCGGTTGTCATCCCACCGATCCGAATACTTGTCGCGGCGCTGACGTTGGCACGCCATACCCTTTTGAAGGAGCCCGGTTCACGTTTTTGGCTGCCAACGTTATGGAATCTGCTACGGGAAATACGATTTTCCCCGCTTACGCCATTAAAAAGGTGGGTGGCATCCGCGTGGGATTTATCGGTATGACGTTAAAAGAAACCCCCACCGTTGTTACGCCAAGTGGCGTCGCAGGTTTGTTATTTATGGATGAAGCCGCTACGGTCAATGCGCTGATACCCAAGCTGCATGCGCTGGGCGCTGAAGCCATTGTGGTACTGATCCACCAAGGCGGGACAGTGCCAACCACACAAAGCATTTCGACAATTAACCAGTGCGCTGGCGGTCTGAATGACTCCCCTATCAAAGCGATCGTTAATCAACTGGAGGGTGACGTTGATCTGGTGGTCTCAGGCCACACCCATCAAGCCTACAATTGTCAAATCGCGAATCGGGACGGCCGCCTGATTTCGGTTACCAGTGCCCATGCTCAAGGCAAGCTATTAACCGATATCGAGATGACGGTTAATCAAACCACCGGCAAAGTCAGCGCAGTAACGGCCACCAATATCGTCGTGGATCGCAGTAATTCAGCCATAACGCCAAACAATACGCTTACAACGATCGTGAATAATTACAAAGCTATCGCTACGCCAATAGCCAATCGTGTTATCGGCGCCATTCATGCAACTATTACCCGCACGACTAATAGTGCCGGCGAATCTGCTTTAGGCGATGTTATTGCGGATGCTCAACTGTTAGAAACCGAAGCTGCCGGGTTTGGTGAAGCCGTGGTGGCCTTCATGAATCCGGACGGTATTCGCGCTGATTTAACCTATCCATCTAGTGCCGTGGACGAAGGCGATGGAAAGGTAACGTATGGCGAAGTGTTTACCGTACAACCCTTTGGCAACTCGCTGGTTACACTGACCTTGACAGGCGCTCAAATTCACGTCTTGCTGGAGCAACAGTTCACGGGTTGTACCATGGGTTATCCGGTCGACGCTCCGGTTACGGGGCAACCTTTCAACCGTATCCTGCAAGTCTCTAAAGGCTTTACCTATGCCTGGAAGGAACGGGGAACCGCTTGTAATAACGTTGACCCCTCCAGCATCAAGATCAACGGGGTTCAAGTTGATCCTGCGGCAAGCTATCGGGTTTCGGTCAACAACTACATAGCGGATGGCGGCGATCAGTTTTATGTATTAACACAAGGGGCCAACCGCCTCGGTGGGGCGCTTGATATAGATGCGTTTGAAGATTATTTTAGCGCTAACCCGTTGGTAACGCCCGGACTGCAAAACCGTATTGCCTTGTCACCCTAATTGAAATAATGTTGAAAATGGCAACGCCAGTGGACTTTATCGTGAGCCTTTCTGCCAGACCCAAGAGAGAGAGCCAACTTAACTTATTTTACAATTCCGGGAGGGTGGGCAATAATAACCCCTATCCGAATGTCTCCTTGGGAGCGGATTGCTGACGATAATCACTTCTCAAAATTTTATGAAACAATTCTGTCGTTTGTTTACACTCACCCGACTATGAGCTTTGATTTTATGGACTTTGCGTTTTGTCTGAAAAACTTCCTTTGTTAAACAGAATACTGCCTACAATATCGAGACCACAGTGATAGCCTAGCACCGTAAATTGCTAGTCATAATGTTAAGTTGAAAAATCACGAGGAAACCACAACATGATGAGCTTTTTTAATAGAGAATTTTTCCGACTTTTGCCCGCATTGATATTTACTGCGACCATAACTAGTTGCGTCAGCAATGCCAGGCGAGATGAGGCTGCAGCCCTGCCCGCCGAGCTTAGCACCAGTCAGGTGAAGGGGTATTTGCAATCCAGTGTGCTTCCGAACAGTCTTGCGCTGCTTCCGCCTCCGCCGATTGCAGGGTCGACAGGCTTCGCGCTTGATGTGGAATACAGCAAAAAAAGTTTCGCTTTGCGCGAT
>CAIUYS010000153.1 GCA_903903365.1 uncultured Methylococcaceae bacterium | reverse complement strand
CAACAACCCATCCGTATTCTTGATGCGATCAAGTGGGATGACGCTATTAAACAGGAGTTTTTTAAAGGTCATTGTCAAAAACCACCCGCAATAACCACTGATTATTATCAAAATCGCTCGTTAGGCTTTGACCCTGCCGAAAAAAAACAAGAGTTTTATCAGATTGAGCGTGATCTGGTGCGTAAACTCGGCCAACTTAATCCGCTTAGCGTTATCATGCGCAGGATGTGCCGCGAATACCAAGATGTTGTGCGTATGCTTGAGGCCAGAGGAACACCGGTTTTTTCTAATATTTCTCAGGAATTATACGGTTCTTCCCAAGATGTTTTTCATGTCGGCGACCCCACCATTGCCAGTCTTGGCAGTATGATGGAAGAAACGTTGTCACAACTCTTGCAACTGGATTGTTTAACCGAAGAACCCAAGACCATTAATGCAACAGATGCAGTAGCCATTCTTAATGAAAAAATCCAGAGCATGTTTCCGGGTGACGGCTTACGTGCCATGTTGAGCGATGGTATTGTTGCCGATGCCGCAGCGGGCACTGATTACATCAAGTTACGTGCGGATGCCGTATTTAATATGCGTGATCTGCGCGTACTTGAGGTTCATGAAGTCTGGGTGCATTTGGGTACTACCTTAAATGGCCTGGCTCAGCCTTATTGCACCTTTCTTGGCAAAGGGCCTCCTTCTGCGACCGTCACACAGGAAGGGTTGGCGGTATTGATGGAGATATTAACGTTTAGCTCTACACCGAATCGGCTCATGCGCCTGATTAACCGTGTCCGTGCCATTACCTTGGCGGAAGAAGGGGCCGATTTTATGGATATATTCACTTTCTTTTTGGACAAAGGTCTTGATGAGGAAGAAAGCTATACGCTAAGTAGCCGGGTATTTAGAGGTAGCAGTACGGATGGGCAGCCGTTTACCAAAGACCTGACTTATATCAAGGGCTTCGTGCTGACTTATAATTTTATGCGTCTGGCGGTCAGCAAAGGCAAACCGGATCGTATTCCCTTGTTGTTTTGCGGTAAGACCATGATTGAGGACATGAAAGTACTGGTTGATTTGGTCGAAGAGGGTACCGTTATAGCGCCACTTTTCTTGCCGCCGCAGTTTAGGGATATGAGTGGATTATCATCGTGGTTAAGTTTTAGCCGCTTCATGACATCGCTAAATTTCCGGCAGTTGGAGCAGGATTACGCCAATATTTTGTGATGGGTTCAAGCTAGGCAGAATCAAGTTTTAAGGTGTTTTGAGTGGTATAATGCCACTCAAAACAGAAGGGTAGGCTCCTAATACCGTTAAGTTAAGCCCGTTCGCTGAGCGGAGTCGAAGCGTTTTTGTCGGCTTCGACTTCGGCTTCGCTCAGCCAACGGTTTATCTTGCCAAGAGGCACTTAACTTAACGGCATTGGGTCGCTCATCAATTGTTGCGACGTGTCTCAGGATTAAACGGGTTGTTTGCGATAATGAATGAAATTAAAGGATTGTTCAATCAAACAGTTGTGCTATTCAAAAACCGGTGGACGTTGACAGTTCAGGTTATCAACTTAGATATAATAAAGAGGATCAGATTATGCATGTAACATTCGAGCAAGCAGAAAAGGCAATAGAAGCGGCAATTATTGAGTCCAGAAAAATCGGTACCCAAATGTGTATTGCGGTGGTTGATTCCGGCGCTGATTTAAAGGCCTTCGTGCGGATGGACGGTGCCTGGGTTGGAAGTGTTGATATTGCCATCAAAAAAGCCAAGACAGCCTGTTTTTTCGCCATGAATACTGGACAAATCGGCGAGCTATCGCAACCGGGCGGCCCACTTTACGGAATTGAACACTCTAACGACGGCTTGATAACTTTTCCGGGTGGCGTACCTATCGTCGATGAAAACGGTGTTCTGATTGGGGCAATCGGGGTGAGTGGTAGTTCGGTAGAAAACGATCATCAAGTTGCCAAGGCAGGCGTTGAAGTAATAGGTGTTGCTGATTTGCCGGCACACCCCTGGCGAACTTAAATTGAGTATCTATTCTATATGACTGGTTATATTTTTGGGTCAGAAAAAAAGGCGGAAATACAAGATCGGGTTACGCTATTGCCAACCCAATCTACATTAGGCTTTATTTGATTTATTAAAAATCCGCAAACGTAAACGCTTGCAGTTAAGTAGATCCTCTCGTCGCCGCATTGACAATCATTAACTTTATACATAAACCGATCAAGGACATGACGTTTTTTCTTCGTGTCTTCTTGGTGACAGTCTTTTACTATTTTTTGTGCATTTGCCTGTTATTAATCAGACGTTACGGATGAACCGCTTAAATTTGAATTGCCCTCTTTTGCAACAAACCATCAATGAAAAATAAATTACTCGCTCTTTTTAATGCTCTATCAAATGATGAGCAAAGTATTATGCTCGCTTTATCCGTTATTTATGCACCGATAACGCAAACCAGTCTACAAGTTTTATTAAGGACAACCGCTTGTTTTGATAAACAAATAATAGCTTTGATTGACAGGCCTTTGCGGGAAAAATTACAAAAATCCAACTTGATGGTTATCACTCAGGATGGTTGGCGTTGTAATGATGATATTGCCGAACTGCTGATGCGGCGTGCCGTTAAAGAAGCCTGGTTTAACAAGTTGGCACAGTTACTTATTGCGGAACCTAATTATTATGCAACCAGAATCAGTGCGTTCCATGCCATAAAACAATTGCGTAT
>CAIUYS010000152.1 GCA_903903365.1 uncultured Methylococcaceae bacterium | reverse complement strand
TTTGCGCTAACCATAGCGATATCTGTGGCGCTATCTGCCTTTAATGCTTTAACGCTAACCCCCGCTTTATGCGCCCTTATGTTAAAGCCAAAATCAAAGGAAAAAAACACCAGCTTGTTACAGCGATTTTTTGACCTTTTTAACCGGTGTTTTGGCCGTATAACCGATGGCTATGTGGGTGTTTGCGGCGGTCTGATTCGACACAGTTTTTTCGGCTTAATGTTCTTGTTGGCACTGACTTTGTTGGCGGGCTTTTTAGGCAATAAAACGCCCTCCAGCTTTTTACCCGATGAAGATCAGGGCTATATTTACGGAGCGCTTCAATTACCCAATGCCTCATCGTTTCAACGAACCAGCGAGATGGCTCGCCAAGTTGAAGACGTATTAAAAAACACGCCGGGCATAAAATACTATTCAACCGTGCTGGGCTACAACATGCTCAGCCAGGCGAATACTACCTACAACGCATTTTTCTTTATAACTCTTGAAGATTGGGCCCTGCGTAAAGGCGCTAAAGAGCAATACAAGGCCATTAAATCATCGGTCAATAAAGAACTGCAAAAACTGCCGGGCGGGGTGGCTATGGTATTTCCACCACCCGCCATCCCGGGTGTGGGAACCTCGGGCGGGGTCAGTTTTGTACTTGAAGACAGGGGCGGCAATACGGTGCAGTTTTTGGCCGAAAACACCGAAAAATTTATCAAAGCAGCGTCGCAACGGCCTGAATTAACGGGGATTTTTACCACGCTCATCGCCGCAACACCGCAGTTGTTTGTCGATGTCGATAAGGATAAGGTTATTAAGCAAGGTGTAAACCTGGCAGATGTTTATCAAACCATGCAGTATTACATGGGCAGTGGTTTTATTAATTACTTTAACCGTTTTGGCCGGCAATGGCAGGTTTATCTGGAAGCGGAAGGCGAATATAGAAAAACGCCCGAGCCTTTGGGTCAGTTTTATGTGCGCAATAAAAGCGGCACTACCGTCCCTTTATCGGCAGTGACCAGTATTAGGGAAACCAGTGGCCCGGAATTTACCATGCGTTATAACCTGTACCGGAGCGCTTTGATTAATGCCGCCGCCAAACCGGGCTACACTTCAGCACAGGCGATGCAGGCCTTGGAAGAGGTATTTGCCGAAACCATGCCCAACACGATGGGCTACGACTATATGGGTATGAGCTATCAGGAAAAAATTGCCCAGCAAGGTTTGTCGCCCATGCTTATTTTTGGCTTTTCATTGTTGTGCGTGTTCTTGATTTTAGCCGCCCTGTATGAAAGTTGGAGCTTGCCGTTCAGCGTTTTATTGAGTACTCCGGTTGCCGTGTTTGGCGCTTTTGCGGCCTTGATGGTCGGGCAATACGCCAATAATGTCTATGCACAAATCGGCTTGGTGATGCTGATTGGCTTGGCCGCCAAGAACGCCATTTTGATTGTGGAGTTTGCCAAGATGGGCGTTGATCAGGGTAAACCGTTGGTTGAAGCGACACTGGCGGGCGCACGGTTGCGGTTACGGCCTATTTTAATGACCAGTTTCGCTTTTATTTTGGGTTGTGTGCCGTTGGCTTTAGCGCATGGTGCCGGTGCTTTGGGGCGACAAGTTATTGGTTATGTCGTTATTGGGGGCATGGCGGCCGCCTCGTTTATTGCCATCTTTTTGATTCCTTTAAGTTTCTATACCGTTGAGAAATTTTCGGATCAAAAGAAAACCGAGATCGCGGTAGACAAGCAACAGGAGCCTGACAATGAATAAATTTTTGTTGTTATCAAGCATTCTATTAACCGGGTGTTTTAAAGTAGGCCCGGATTATATCAAGCCTGAAATTGCCACGCCCACCCATTGGCGCAACAGCGAAACCGATGCCCTGCTTAATGCAACCAATAACCGGTGGTGGCAACAGTTAGGCGACCCTGTACTTAATCGTTTGATAACACAAGCCATTCAGGGTAATTACGATTTAAAAATAGCCATTGCCAATGTTGATCAATACATGGGTTTGTATGGCTCAACACGCGCCAATTTGTTTCCGCAGATCACAGGGGCATTTAAAACCCAACATCCTCAACCGGTAACCTCCCCGCAGTTTAAACCCGATGGTGATTCTTTTAACCTGAGCGGCGGGATGAACTGGCAACTTGATATTTGGGGACAATTAAGACGCGCCAACGAAGCGGCAATGGCTAATCTTCTTGGTCAAGAGGCAACGCGCCAAGCCGTTATGTTAACCTTGGTGA
>CAIUYS010000151.1 GCA_903903365.1 uncultured Methylococcaceae bacterium | reverse complement strand
AGTCGTTTTTTTGTAAACAGAAACAGAACCATGCCTGCCTCAAACCGAAAGCAGGCCAGGCTGCCTCAGGGCGCTGAGCGTATCGAAAATGAATGGGGTACTGCGCCGGGGTTTTCACTGCATTACGGACGCTGCTGGTTTGCATTTTTACCGGGCGTACCGATGGAAATGATGAATCTATTTCAGGAAAGCATCTTGCCCACCCTATCGACCCGTTTTTTATTACAGCCGGGGCAATTGGTGTCCATCAAAACCTTCGGCTTGGGTGAGTCGGTCATTCAAGAACGTATCCATTCAATTGAAATACCTGCCGAGGTGCAGTTAGGTTTTCGTGCCGGAACAGACGAAGTGCAAACCAAGCTATTGTTTCCGTTTGCTTATCCACAGTCGGCAATGACGGCTTTAGTCACCCGAGTTGCTGAACCATTGGGGGATTATGTCTTTGCCATTGATGGACTGGGTGAAACAACAGGCGACCTGGCTTTTGAAATTAATAAACTGATGACGGCAAAACAGCACACGTTAGCCATCGTAGAAACCGCCAGCCATGGTCTGTTGGCAGCCAAGTGTATCGGTTTGGAGTGGTTGCTCAGCGCAAGCTATCAACAAGCCACAGCCAGATTAGGACAATACCCTGATACAGAAAACTTAATAACAGCTGCTAAAGCCATTGCAATCGATCTACAAAAAGCCGGTGGCGCTGATTACGTTCTCGTTCAACTTTATGCAGGCGACAATCAAGCCCTACACAACAAAGATCAGTCCATTGTTGTTTATAACATTTTGTTGGCGGGAAACACCTTTCACCCAGCGACTCATTCAATAGCCGGCCCGATCAAACGCAAGCAAAATCAGGCCGCATTATTGGCTTTGGATTTATTACGGCGTTATTTGCAAGACAAAGCCATCAGTTATTGAAACGCTAAAAGGCGGTTGCTTTTATCTAACGATTCCCCTGTTGTAGGGGCAACCCCTTTAATGCCCTGATAACATCGTGGCATTAAAGGGCAGGCGTAAAGCCTGCCCCTACAAAACGAAAAAAAATTTTCCCGCTTCGCGGGGAAAAGCAAATTGTTAAATAGTTGAATGGTTAAAAAGCCCGCACTGCCCTGACCGGGAGTGTGTAGTACTTACTGAAGTAGTCCTGGTTGCCACTGACGTGGTTCTGGAGCCACGCGAGGCTGCTATCGTACTCCGAAGAACTCCAGTAGGAGTAATTAGCAAAACCACCCACAACGTTTTTTTGTTCCCACAATAAAGCCAATTCGGACTTGGTGGGTAAATGCCAACAATTGGGGGTTCTTAAGACCGGTGTAAGACAAATGCCATAAGCTTGCGCAGTCGTCATGGCGGTACCCCAATCCATATGTACCCCGCCCGCTGCGTCAATTCTTTTGGCTTCCAGGCCATGCTGACCGGAACCATCAACATAAAAAACGATATTACCGGTACCGCTGGGGCCTATATCACCCAGGATATAAACCGGTCCGGGTGAGGAATTGCCATTTTTACCTGCCGCACCGGTTGCGCCCTTGTCACCTTTTGGTCCTGCTGCTCCGGTTGCGCCCGCAACACCTTTTGGCCCGATTGCTCCGGTTGCGCCCACATCACCTTTTAGCCCTGCCGCTCCGGTTGCACCCGTAGCACCTTTTGCTCCTGCCGCTCCGGTTGCGCCCTTGTCACCTTTGGGTCCTGCCGGCCCCACTGTTCCTGCTGCATAAACCGATGAAACGGAAAATGGCAATAGCATTAAACCAATAGCCAATAATTTAAAAGTACCCGTCATCACAATAACTGCCCTTATTTTTAATTTTTAAGGTAAATAAAGACAAGATTACAACATGCAAATCCAGATTTTGCAAACTCTTGATAGCAGAGGGTATAAGCGATGGCGTACCAAGGGCGTGACTTTAAATATCCGGAACCGGTCGTGGTTACGCTGGTTCCCAAGCTCCAGAGACTGTGAAAGTATCCAAAGTCCAGACGGATTATAAACCGTCCTCGGTAGCATTTTGGGTAAATACGGGGAATGTCGTTAATTTT
>CAIUYS010000150.1 GCA_903903365.1 uncultured Methylococcaceae bacterium | reverse complement strand
TATTGTCCGGCATGTACAAGCCACAAGAAGGACGCATTTTATTAGATGATGTAGATCTGAGTCATCTTGCCAAGCCGGTGCTGGCGGAGCACCTGGGCTATGTTCAACAAGATGGGCGCTTATTTTCCGGCACCTTGCGCGACAACCTGATTTTAGGTCAGTTAGATCCCGGTGATGAGATTATCTTAAATGCTGCTCGGCAGACCGGCTTGTTGCAAGCCGTCATTAGTCAGCATCCTAAAGGCTTACAGCAAGAAATATTTGAAGGGGGCACGGGGCTATCGGGTGGTCAACGACAACTGGTTAATCTTACCCGGGCTTTTTTGCGAGGCCCCAGCATCTGGTTATTGGACGAACCCACTGCCTCAATGGATCGTAATTTGGAAGTGCAAATTACCCAATTATTCAAACAGACACTAAAGCCTGAAGATACCTTGGTTCTGGTCACCCACAAAAACGAAATGCTTGCGCTTGTTGATCGCCTGATTGTCGTTGCCAATCACCGGATTATCATGGATGGCCCCAAGGCACAGGTCTTGCAACAACTGAATAATCCACAGCCCATGCCCGTTCGTGTACAGGAGACTATGAGTTGAACACGCAATCTAAAAACCGTCAATCTGGCTCGATATCCATGACCGTATTACTGCTCATTGGCTTGTGCGTATTTCTACTCTGGGCCGCACTGTTTGATATTGACCAAACCGTAAGAGCCCAAGGACAAGTCATACCCAGTGACCGCACCCAAATCATTCAAGCCGCCGATGGTGGCGTGTTGTCACAGATATTGGTTGAAGAAGGGCAAAGTGTAACGGCTGGACAACGTTTAGCGGTATTAGAAACTGATCGCTCCAATGCCAGCTACGAAGAAAGTCGAGCCAAAGGCGCGGCCTTGGCGGCTGCCTTGGCACGCGCGCAAGCTGAAGCGACCGGGCGTACGCCGATATTTAAACAGCCTATCAAAGGCTTTCCAGAGTTTATCGCCGTCCAAAAAGCCCTGTATGAGCAACGCAAACTTAGTCTGCAAGAAGAATTGGCAACCTTAAAAGAAGGGCTGGTTATGGCAAAGGAAGAGCTGCAAATGAACGAAGACCTGATCACCACAGGCGATACCAGTCGGCTGGAAGTGATGCGCACCAAGCGTCAGGTCGCTGACATACAAGGCAAGATCAATGCAACGCAGAACAAATACAAACAAGATGCACGAATAGAAGCCACCAAAATCGAAGAAGAACAGTCCTCTAATCGCTACAAGCTTGAAGAACGGCAAAGCATATTAGGCCATACCGAGCTCAGTTCACCGGTGACGGGCATTGTTAAATCGCTAAAGATTAATACCATCGGCGGCGTACTGCGTGCCGGCGACGAACTGATGCAAATATCGCCCACCGAAGGCGAAATGATCATAGAAACTAAAGTTAATCCCGTCGATATTGGGCAATTAAAGTTGGATTTACCGGTAACCATCAAACTGGATGCTTATGATTACTCTACCTTCGGCACCCTGCAAGGCACCTTGGGTCACATTAGTTCTGATACGCTCACCGAAACGGGAAGTAAAGGAGAGGTCAATACTTTTTATCGCGTCAATGTGAAGGTCAATGTCGATAACCAACAAGACAACCCAAAATTTGCCAAGATTATTCTTAAGCCCGGCATGACGGTGACAGCGGATATACGCACCGACAGTCGGTCAGTATTGCAGTATCTTGCCAAACCTGTATTTAAGGCTTTTGGCGGCGCACTCAATGAACGTTGATTAACATACACACACCCTTTTAATAGTATTGATTTAATCAATACTTACTTGGCCAATTTGGCTGGACTGGGTTTGCAACTTTGGCTGGACTGGGTTTGCAACCCAGTCCTTAACGTTTAGAAGGCTATTAAAGCATTCAAACGTTTCGATCGAGGTTACAAACCCCGATCGGCATAGTAGTCTAATTAACCTAATAGTACTTACTTACTTACTTACTTACTTACTTACTTACTTACTTACTTACTTACTGAAACCTAATCTGATGACTACTCCACAAAAGCCTGTTAAATCTACTGATAACTTAATGCTGAATAATGGCACTGTTGCTGTACCCTTGAAGGCAGGTCAAGCGAATGTCGTTAAAGCCAAGGCCGGAGAGCATTACCGCATCACTAGCCGTAAAAATGGCAAAGACCAGTTGCTTGATAACGTAATAGTTAAAAGAGCAGGCGATGATTTACAACTCCAGTATGCCGATGGCACGCAACTTATCTTAAGCAATTATTACAACGAAGCCAAGGGAGATGGGGCGTGTGATCTGACTTTGCCAGGCCAAGACGGAAAGACCTATAAAGTGAGTGGAGATTATTCATCAGGAACAGACTTGGGCGATGGCACGACGCTGGTTTATGCACATGGCGATCACGATGCTTTGATGGGTATGGCGACAGGCGACAACGCCCTGCACACCACTTTGGCCGGCATCAGCGGTACCGAGCTTAGCTACGTTCCCAGTGCGTCAATCATGGAACGCATTGCCGGCATAAATCCGTGGTGGGCGGCAGCCGGCGCGGCAGTTGTGGGTGCCGGAGCAGGCATCGCCGCAGGTATGGGAGGTGGGTCAAGCAATGCAGCCGCACCGTCTACGCCGCAGCACAATATTGTCACGGGATCCATTGTTGCAGGCCCGGTGGTTGCGAGTAATGACCTCACAATAAGCCTTTATCAAGGCGATGGCACCACCTTGATAGCGACTGGCGTAATCAGTTTGACAGGCACCTTTAGTATCGACGTGGGTGGTTATACCGGTGCCGTTATCGCCAAGGTACAAAATAACGGAACGGGTGCTGATTACATCGATGAGACCACAGGGCTGGCCACTGATCTTACGGCCAATCTAATGGCTGTGGGCGTTGCCAATACCGGCACGCTCACCATGAATATCAACGTATTGACTACCGTTGCAGCAACCAAAGCCGGGGCAACTTTTTCTGGTTCCAGTACCTCTGTAGTAACCGCCACTACAGCCAATCAAAACAATGCAGCAGTTGCCACTGCCTTTGGATTGGTCGATCTGATTGGTTCAGCAATTGTCACTACCGTTGATACCGCAGGTCAGGCGAATGTCAATTACACCCCAACTGAGCTCAGCGCCGCTGAAAAATATGGCGCCGTCTTGGCGGCCTTGTCAGGTATGGACTCGAGTTACGGTGGCAACACACAAACCAGTGTTGATCAGCTAGTAGACGGGCTCACCGTTACCGGTAGCACGGGGACACTCTCTTCCGATGTGACAAATGCAGTGGTCGTCGGTGCCCGGACTGCGGCTGGCAATGCGAATGGCAGTGACGCCGATAGTTTAACGGCGGTTGTCTCAAGCGCCATACAGCAAGTTAGCGCGTCAATTAATATTGATGACATAGCGACAGACGATGTGGTTAATATAAGCGAACAGACTGCGACAATTACCGGTACTACCGTAAGTGGCGCTTCAGTCTCTTTGCAGATTGGTAACAATGAAAGTGCGGCTGATGTTAGCGGTACGACTTGGAGTTATACGCTGACCAATGACGATATTAGTGCAATGGGACAAGGTGGTGTCACTATCACCGCTACTGCGACCTTGAGCGGTGGCGGAACCGCCAGCGCTACACGTAGTGTTGTTGTTGACACGATAGCGCCAGACGTAACAGTTTTTCAGAATGAACTCAGCAACAATATTCATCCCGTGGTCAGCGGTACTGCCGAAGCGGGTGCCATCATTACCGCAGTTATCGCTGGAGCCACCTACAGCACAGTCGCAACAGGCGGTGTTTGGAGTATTGATACAGCAACAGCGCAACCGACCGACGGCGTCTTGGATCTGAATGTCAACGGCGATAACAGCGTGTTGGCCACAGCCACCGATGCGGCGGGCAATATTTCAGAACTTGCGACTGAAACGTTTACCATTGACACCACTGCTTTGACACCCGGTCTGAGTTTGGCCAGTGATACCGGTAGCAACGACAGTGATTACATCACCAATAATGGTTTGATCAACGTTAGCGACCTGGAATCGGATGCTACGTGGGAGTACAGCGCCGACGGCGGCAGCAGTTGGACTGACGGTAATGGCAGCAGCTTTG
>CAIUYS010000149.1 GCA_903903365.1 uncultured Methylococcaceae bacterium | reverse complement strand
TTAAGAGCCGTACTCCGTCTTTTAGGTCGGGAGCGATAGCGTATCGGCATAGCCGAACCTGCTCTTGATTTTCCTGTACGTTAAGCTATCTTCGGTTAATTTTTATACCCGTAACCAAGAGCTACGGATGATGAGTTTACAATTTTTATTGGTAATTATTCAGTCTCCCTCATTGAATAGAGAGGTGGCTAGAGAAGATTTTTTAAAACGAATTCCCCGCCCCTGTAAGCAATGTATTCACTGACATAGAGTCTTTATCAGCTCTCACTAATCGCAGCAAGCGCATAAACTTGAGCGAGTTCATTAGGTTCTGTAAAAGCAAATTTTCCAAGTGATTCAAAGCCCCAAGACTTTGCTGCCATTAACTGGATAGACTCGCTAATGGCAATTGGCTTGCATACGTCCCTCGCAAGCACACCTAAATAAACAGCCTGATCCACCATACTACCTAAAGCGGTAAAATCCATTTTAATGGACGATCCTATATTACCTTCGATCATTGCGCCAGCGGTCAGTCCAAACCCACAATTTATAGCACTATAAATCGGGCTATTTTGACTCAAAGCCTTAATTTTTTTAAAGGCATCACCACAGGCAGCAATCGCTGCATCAACCTGATCGGCAGCAAAGTGAGCCACAATACAACCCCCTGCATATTTTGCGACTTGCCCCCCATATTCAATAAATGAGGTTGTACAAATTTCCAAATAGCTATTAAGTGCATTAACCTGCTCCTCCAAAACAAAGTGCTTTGACAGTTCTGAAAAATCAGTCATGCTGCCAGAGACGACAATTTTTTGCGTGCTTTTAACTGGAATGGTTAAAGGGTTAATACCTTCCATTAGGTACTTAAGCAGAACCGGTTGAGTATAGCGACCAATGGTATTATAGGATTGCGCTATATTTTGCAGCATCATCCCGATAGCCAACAACATAAGATCGTTAGTTTCATTAAGCGCAGCCGTTTTCATACCCCAATCTGTAAAAAGACGTTCTTCACAGCCGGTCTCTGAGCTGAGTATGGTTATTTCATTATGCCGTGGATCCCGGCTAATTTTTTCTACCAACTTATCGACAATGGCCTCCTCTCCCTCAAGAACCTGAAAAAAATAATCCCGCACCGAGATCAAAACACCGGTTACATCTATCTTTCTATTATTCTCACTCGATATACGCCCTATCTCAATGATATCGTCCTCATCAAGTATTGCATTCAGTTTACTCACGTAAGTAAGTCGCTTTATGCCCAGTGAAAACCCGGATTTTTCCTCCACAGCTTTATAGTCAGTTAGATTGCGAACGGCCTTGCCCATTAGCCAACCGCTTTTAATCAACGCTTTAAGATCTTCTTGAGAAACCAGCTTCAATTCACAGTCGGTAATACATTGAACGGTTTCCACACGTCTATTTTGATGAGTGGGCATAATTTCTCCAAAATAATCGCCAGGGCTTAGTTCCCTGATTTTACGGCCATCCTGGATTACTTTTAAACGACCTGAATCGACTGCATAGGCTATTTCTCCGGCATTACCCTGATGAAAAACTTCATCACCGGCTTTAAAGTGCGAGCTTTGTAAATGTGCAGAAGGCGCTTGTGCCAAAACAGCAATATCGTTACGAAAAGCCAACACCAGAAACCAGTCAATAATAATGCGTAGATTTCTTTCCAATCCGGGTACTGATAATAAATTAATCAGACGAGAGACAAACCAGGCCGGCTTTCCGCTAACCATAAACCACCCCAGGCAACACAAAGAATATTGCCCCATATTGTAGGGTTGAACAAAATGCCGGTGTTTTTTAAATGGACGGGGCGAATAGCCTTGAGTACTAGCCCAAGCGTTATAGCCGGCGCTATAGCCTAAATCCACCAGATCATCGGTGAAAGAAAATTGGGTATGGTTAAGGCTCTGACTTGTTTCTGTTATCCAGATATTCTCAAACGTTTGCAAACGCAGTTCATCGTTAATTGCAAACGGCCAGTTTAAATTGCCACGTTGCTTAAAAGGTATGGTAGGCAGTTTCAAAGTAGCGTTTATTACAAGCCCCACTGACTGACTCTGACCACTGGAAAAAAACAGGTCTCTCTGGGTAATACTGGTAATTTGGTCTTCCAGATGTTCGATAACCCCTGCTTTTTTTAAAAGTTTGGTTCGCTTTTGAGTTATTTTTTTCTCAAAATCAGATCGATGCTGCCCCAACTCATCAAAAAGATGTACCTGCCAACCTGACTGTCGTAACACTGAGTAAGAAGATTCGGCGGCACGCAGTATTTGACTGACTTCGACGGCTATTCCCGAAGCTGATTCCCCGCCACCCAGTATGGCAAATGTGAGTAGACGAACTTGCTCATCGGGATCATTAGCAAACTCGGCTTCCTCGACTAAATCAAGTACACGCTGCCTGATGCGAAGTGCATCGGCTACTGAATCAATGGAACA
>CAIUYS010000148.1 GCA_903903365.1 uncultured Methylococcaceae bacterium | reverse complement strand
TGGTTTTTAAAAATTACCGCTTATGCCGATGAATTACTGGCTTCACTGGAAACACTGGAGGGCTGGCCGGAGCAGGTCAAGACAATGCAGGCCAACTGGATAGGTCGTTCTGAAGGCGTTGAGATGGATTTTCCGGTTCCGGAAATGGCTCAGCCCTTGCGGATTTATACCACGCGTCCTGATACCCTAATGGGCGTGACGTATTTGGCCGTTGCCGCTGAACATCCATTAGCGTTAAAAGCTGCCGAAAACAATTCAGACATTGGTACATTCATTAATGACTGCAAGTTGATGGAAACCTCGGAAGCGGCCATGGAAACCATGGAAAAGCGTGGTATTGATTCCGGTATAAAAGCGCTGCATCCGATCTCTGGCAAGCAAGTGCCGGTCTGGATCGCCAATTTTGTCTTAATGGGTTACGGCACCGGTGCCGTGATGGCGGTTCCCGCGCATGATCAACGTGATTTTGAGTTTGCGAAAAAATATGGCATTGCCATCAAGCAAGTCATCTTTGCTAAAGAGGCTGAACATGACGACGATTGTTCAGAACAGGCTTACACCGTAAAAGGCGTCTTGCGCAATTCAGGTGAGTTTGACGGTTTAACCTCAGAACTGGCTTTTGTGGCTATCTCTGAAGCGTTGGAAAAAGACCAAAAAGGCGAGCGAAAAACTAATTTCCGTCTTCGTGATTGGGGTGTTTCCCGTCAACGCTACTGGGGCGCTCCGATTCCGGTTATTTATTGTGATGATTGCGGGACTGTTCCCGTGCCGGAGCAGGATTTGCCGGTGCAATTGCCCCGTGATGTGGTACTTGACGGTTCACAATCGCCCCTGGTGGCGCATCCGACTTTTTCCCACGTAACTTGTCCGTATTGCGGTAAAGCGGCGCGTCGCGAAACGGATACCTTTGACACCTTTATGGAGTCCTCCTGGTATTTTGCCAGATTCGCCAGTAGCAAAGCAGACGCCATGCTGGATGATAGTGCCAAATATTGGTTGCCGGTAGATTACTATATCGGCGGTATTGAACATGCGATTTTGCACTTGTTATACGCACGGTTTTTTACCAAGTTATTGCGTGATGAAGGCTTGCTGGTCTGTGACGAGCCCTTTAAGAAGTTGTTGACGCAAGGTATGGTGCTTAAAGACGGCACTAAAATGTCTAAGTCAAAAGGTAATACGGTTGATCCGCAAGGCTTGATTGATCTATACGGCGCAGATACCGTGCGTTTGTTTATCATGTTTGCCGCACCGCCCGAGCAATCGCTGGAGTGGTCTGACAGTGGTGTTGAAGGCGCTTATCGATTTTTGAAAAGACTCTGGAAACAGGCTTATTTGCACAGTGAGGCCGGTGGCTCTAGGCAAGCGCTTGATAAAGCGTCATTAACGGAAGAACAGCAAACCGTTCGCCGTTTTGTGCATCAAACCATCCAAAAAGTCAGTCATGACATGGGCGTGCGTACTATTTTTAATACCGCGATTGCCGCTAATATGGAACTGGTCAATACCTTGGTCAAATTTACCGATGTTTCTGATAACGGCAAAGCGATACGTCAGGAAGCGCTGGAAGCGATTGTCTTGATGCTGGCGCCGATAGTGCCGCATATTTGTCATCAACTATGGTTGGATTTAGGTCATCAGCAAGCGGTAGTTAGCGCCTCATGGCCTGAAGTTGATACGGCGGCTTTAGAGCAGGATAAAATAGACCTGGTGATACAGGTTAACGGTAAATTACGCAGTAAAATATCGGTATCGGTAACCGCAACATCAGAAGAAGTGCAAATACTGGCTTTGAATGATGAACATGCCCTGCGTTTTATTGACGGCAAACCCGTCAGAAAAGTGATAGTGGTACCTAACAAACTCGTTAATATAGTGGTTTAATTTGGGCTTGGGTAACGGGCTTTTTTACTGATCTGGTTACCCTCATTTAGCATCTTGTGCTATAAAATGTAATTTGGTTTATTAATAAACCACCGAGACACGTAATTTTTTATCTTGGATTTTCTTCGTGTCTTCGTGGTGTTTTTGTTTTAGGTTTATAAAATATGGGTGATTTTAGTCGCTCTTATAATTGACTGCTTTAATGGAGTAGTGTGTGCTAATAAAAAAATCAGTTATCTTGGGCATGGCGTTTTTATTAAGCGCTTGTGGCTACCACTTGCGCGGGGCTTTGGAGCTGCCGGCCGGTTTGAAAAATGTTTATTTAGAGGGTGGGTCAGGACAACTGCAAGAGCAGTTTAATAGTGCGATGAAAACCTCTTCCGTAGGCATTGCAAGCTCTCCCGAAACGGCGGGTATGATTGTCAGAATATTTAACGAAGACAATCAACGTCGGGTTTTGTCACTAAGTTCTACGGGCACGGCTAACGATTTTGAATTGGAGTATCGTTTTGATTATGAATTGGTTGACTCCAAAAACAAGGTGTTAATGCCTCGTCAATCTGTAGAGATTAAACGGGAGTATTACAATGATCAAGTGGCGGTTATCGCAAAAGGTAACGAAGAAATCGTGATACGTAACGAAATGTATCAACAAGCGGTGCGTTCTATTGTTAATCGTGCCAGAGTTGCTTTGGCTGCGAGTCCCAAATAACATGCGTATCAAGCCTGAGCAGTTAAGTGTAGCGCTTAAAAAAAGCTTGGCTCCGGTGTACTTTATTTCGGGTGATGAGCCATTGCAGTTAGGTGAAATAGCCGATGCCATTAGAAAGGCTGCAAAAAAAGCGGGTTTTGAAAATCGTGAGATTCTTTCAGCAGAAACAGGATTTGAATGGAATCAGTTAGCCTTCACTGCGGATTCTTATTCCCTTTTTGCGGATAAAAAAATCATTGATTTACGGTTGCCATCGGGAACACCCGGAATAGAAGGCTCTAAAGCCTTAATCGCTTATTGCGAACGCCTGCCGGAAGATACAATATTGTTGGTTACGGCGGGGAAAATAGCCGGTAGTGCCTTAAAAACCAAATGGCTGGAAGCCTTGGACAAAAAAGGTGTGGTTATTCAGGTTTGGCCACTGGAAGGAAATGATTTAATTCGCTGGTTACAACAAAGAGCGGAGCAGCGAGAGTTACGCATAGAAACAGAAGGTTTACGGATATTAGCCTCCAGAATTGAAGGTAATTTGTTGGCGGCCGCTCAGGAAATAGAAAAACTTTACGTGCTTTACGGTACCGCAAACCTTAGTAGTCGGCAAATTTCCGAGGCCGTTGCCGATAGTTCACGATACGATGTATTTAAGCTGATGGATAGCGTATTGGCGGGCAGCGTAGGCCGTATTCTCAAGGTATTGTCAGGTTTGCGATCTGAAGGTGTGGCCACACCGATTGTGTTGTGGGCGTTAACACGCGAAGCAAGAGTGCTAATCAAGATGAAGCTGGCGATCTCTCAAGGTCAAAACAGAGAAGTCGTATTCAAAAACAACCAAATCTGGGATAAACGTAAACAATTGATTAGCAATGCCCTAAGCCAACTCAGCGATAATGATTTAAATAACATACTGGTGTTAAGTGCAAAAGCGGATAGGCAAATCAAAGGCCAAGAATCCGGTGACGCCTGGGAAACATTACTGGCACTTTGTTTGCTGTTTGCATCGGCACCGGTTATGGCCTGTACAGGCTGAATGGGTGTTTTAAATTAAGTACCCAACACATCAAGACGCTACATACCTTCAGATAAATAATTTCTGCGCTTGAGAATTGTCAGAGCGGATAGTTCCTAATCTTTTAACTGCCAATTTCGTATATAATGCACGTTCTATTGTTACGTCATATCCTTTAAATATTTTTAATTACATGCCGAAAAAGAAAAGTACGACTTTATTTGAAGACTCACTCGCAGAACTTGAGCAATTGGTTAGCCAGTTGGAACAAGGTGAAATATCGCTGGAAGAGTCATTAAAGTCATTTGAACGCGGGGTTACGCTTACCCGAACCTGTCAAAAAGCCTTGCAGGAGGCGGAGCAGAAAGTTCAGATTCTTATAGAAAAAAACGGCACTCAAACCCTGGAGCCCTTTACCGATGAGTAATGCGTTAAAAGAATACCTTGGCTTTTGTCAAAGTCGTGTTGAAAAGGCTTTGGAAGAACGTCTTCCCAGTGGCCAGTTACTGCCACAAAAACTCCATCAAGCGATGCGTTACAGTGTGCTTGACGGCGGTAAACGTATGCGTCCCATGCTGACTTATTGCACAGGAATGGCGCTGGGTATTGCCCCGGAAGTGCTGGACGGGCCGGCTTGTGCGGTTGAATTTATTCACGTTTATTCGTTAATTCACGATGATCTTCCGGCGATGGATGACGATGATCTTAGACGCGGAAAAGCGACTTGTCATGTGGCTTTTGACGAAGCAACCGCTATTTTAGCGGGCGATGCGTTACAAGCATTAGCGTTTGAAATATTAGCTCATGATCCCAGCATGACAGCGACGCCCGAAGGTCGATTAAAAATGATTTTTGCGTTGGCAAAAGCCAGTGGCTCTCAAGGTATGGTCGGTGGTCAAGCTATTGATTTGCAATCGGTCGGTACGCGATTAAATCTGCCTGAACTGGAAAACATGCATATTCATAAAACGGGGGCTTTAATCCGTGCCAGTGTCAACTTGGCAACGCTTGCAAAAGTCGATATAGATCCGGTTGCAGCTACTAAGTTGGATCATTATGCTAAATGTATCGGTTTATCTTTTCAAGTTAAAGATGACATTCTTGATGAAGAAAGCGACACTGCTACCTTAGGAAAAACGCAGGGCAAAGACAAGGATAACGATAAACCAACCTATCCTGCTTTACTAGGGTTGGCGGGTGCCAAACAAAAAGCGCAAGAGCTTCATGAGCAAGCGCTCGACAATTTGAGTGTTTTTGGCAAAGAAGCGGATTTATTGCGCGACTTGTCACTTTATATTATTCAGCGGACTCACTGATAACCAACTTGATTACTGCGGATTTAATCTGGATAATTAACGGTTGCTTAATAAAACAGTCGCTTCTCATTAGTTGCAAGTAATTTTGCCAGACCTTTAACGGCCTAAAAACCTTGAAGGTGTTTATAATAGATGAAATGCCACAAACACTCTGCCGACTCAAGGAATCGACGTAAACATGAATAAATCAGGTAGTTTTCCCCTGTTAGATACCATCAACAGCCCCACCGATGTCCGCAAACTCAACAAGGATCAGCTAAAACTCCTGGCGAAAGAGCTGCGTGATTATTTGACCCATACCGTGAGTATTTCCGGCGGGCATTTTTCGGCAGGGTTGGGTACTGTTGAGTTAACCGTTGCCCTGCATTATGTTTTCGATACCCCGTCTGACCAGTTGGTTTGGGATGTGGGGCATCAAGCTTATCCGCACAAAATTTTGACCGGCCGTAAAGAACGGATGACCACGATCCGCACGCTCAATGGCGTATGCGCGTTTCCCAATCGTGCCGAGAGCGAATACGATGCCTTTGGTGTGGGCCATTCCAGCACCTCCATCAGTGCGGCGCTGGGTATGGCGATTGCCTCGGAACTGAAAGGCGAAGACAAACAAATGGTCGCCATTATCGGCGATGGCAGCATTACCGG